>NZ_JBAHWD010000053.1:0-36113 GCF_037044575.1 Nonomuraea sp. LPB2021202275-12-8
CTTGGCTGCCATAAGGCTGGACCTCCCAGATGCAGGGTGGCTGGTTGTGGACCGAGCCGACGCCCGCGACGGCATGAGGGCCCGCATCTCCGTTCGGCAGGCCCCATCGTCTCGATCCCAGGTTTGGCACTCTACAACAGAGAGTGCCAACGAATTGTTTAGCACTCTACCCTGCCGAGTGCAAGCTGAGGCCCCTCTTGTCCAGGTCAAGTCCCTCAGACGTGTGCGGCGAGCCGGGGTGGCCCGCCGCACACCGAGACGACGTGAGGGGGCGGCAGGCCGCACGCACTGCGCTCGCGTGCGGGCTGCCGGTGCACACCAGCTACGCGACCGAGCGGACGGACTCCGCCTGCGGCCCCTTCTGGCCCTGCGTGATCTCGAACTCGACCCGTTGTCCCTGTTCGAGAGAGCGATAGCCGTCCATCATGATTGCCGAGTAATGGACGAATACATCCTTACCACCGTCTACCGCGATGAAGCCGTAGCCCTTGTCCGCGTTGAACCATTTGACGGTGCCCTGCGCCACTTCCGACTCCTCTTACTGGGCTCCTAGGTCTCACCCATTCCTCCGCGAGACCCACAACCGTCATGACATATGGGGAAATCAGTCAGACGATCGCACTCGACCATACCTTCGGCACGGCGTTTGGCAACAGAGTCAACCGACAAACCGGATATTTCATCACTGATGAAGTAGTTCAACCTTGTATTTCATAGAAAAGAGAAGGCGCCCGCAAGGGGCGCCTTCTCAAGGGTTCCGGGCAGTCAGCGTGGGCTCAGCCGCCCGCGACCGCCGGGATGATGGAGACCTGAACGCCCTCAGGCGCCGGCGTGTCCAGCCCTTGAGCGAAACGGACGTCCTCTTCGCCAACATAAACGTTGACAAAACGACGAATCTTGCCCGATTCATCGAGAATGCGCGCGCCGATCCCCGGATAGTCGGAGTCGAGCTTGACGAGCACGTCACGCAGAGTCGCGCCCTCCCCACTCACTTCCGCGTTGCCGTCGGTGTAGGTGCGCAGGATGGTGGGAATCCGCACAGAAACGCTCATGATAAATCTCGCCTTTCCTGATTGTCAGACAGTCGCGCGGAACGCGTCGAGAGAAGGCCGGATGACGGCCGTGGGCTTGGCGTCGTCGGCGATCACGTCGAGCGTCTTGAGCCCGTCGCCGGTATTGAGCACCACGGTCTCCAGCTCCGGGTCGAGCTGCCCGGTCTCCACGAGCTTCTTCAGCACGCCCACCGTGACACCGCCCGCCGTCTCGGCGAAGATGCCCTCGGTGGAGGCCAGCAGCTTGATCGCCGCGACGATCTCGGCGTCCGTGACGTCCTCCACCGCGCCGCCCGTGCGGCGCGCGATGTCGAGCACGTAGGGGCCGTCGGCGGGGTTGCCGATGGCCAGCGACTTGGCGATGGTGTCGGGCTTGACCGGCTGGACCACGTCGTGGCCGGCCTTGTAGGCGGACGACACCGGCGAGCAGCCGAGCGCCTGAGCGCCGTAGATCTTGTACGGGGCGTCCTCGACCAGCCCCAGCTCGATCAGCTCCTTGAAGCCCTTGTCGATCTTCGTGAGCTGGGAGCCCGAGGCCACCGGGATGACGATCTGCTCGGGCAGCCGCCAGCCGAGCTGCTCGGCGATCTCGTAGGCGAGCGTCTTGGAGCCCTCGGCGTAGTAGGGCCGCAGGTTGACGTTGACGAAGCCCCACTTGTCGCCCAGCGGGTCACCGATGAGCTCGGAGCAGAACCGGTTGACCTCGTCGTAGGTGCCCTCGATGCCGACGATCTTGCCGCCGAACACGCGGGCCATGGCGATCTTGGCCTGCTCCAGCCCCGCGGGAATGAACACGCAGGCGTCGAGCCCGGCCCTGGCGGCGGCGGCCGTCACTGCGCCGGCCAGGTTGCCGGTGGAGGAGCAGGACAGCGTGTGGAAGCCGAAGTTGCGCGCCGCCTCGACCGCGATGGCGACCACCCGGTCCTTGAAGGAATGAGTGGGGTTGCCCGAGTCGTCCTTCACGTAGAGGGACCTGATGCCCAGCTCCCTGCCGAGGTTGCCCGCCTTGACGAGCTTGGTCCAGCCGGGGTTCATGTTCGGCTTCGTGGCGACGTCGACAGGCACCGGCAGGAGCGAGCGGTAGCGCCAGATGTTGGCCGGTCCGGACTCGATGGAGGCCCGGGTGACGTCGCCGAAGGAGTAGGCCGCCTCAAGCGGCCCGAAACACTCCAGACAGGCGAAACTGGGTCCGAGCGGATAGCGGGTGCCGCACTCGCGGCAGGAGAGAGCTTCGGCGGGACCAAAGTCGAGCGACATGAAGCGAGGCCTTCCCTCATCTTCGCCTGCGGCCACCCTGACCGCAGACCGGAATTGGCACCTGTCCCGGTCGGCCTCGCCAGGTCGCGAGTCACAAGCCGGGAGGGTTGCCGGGGCTTCGCAGGGCCGGTCCCTCCACCCCTCTGGATGAGCAATATTCAGTTGTTGCTGCTGAACCGGACTCTACCTAATCAATCGCGTGAACCGACCAGTCATCTCAGCATGCGGGATTCGCGGTCTCAACGGTAGTCCTCTCCCAGCGCCGCCTGGACATACTTGCGGGCCTGGTGGATACGCGATTTGGCGGTGCCGAGCGGGATCTTGAGCTGCTCGGCCACCTCGCTGTAGTCGAGCTGGACGATGTCGCGCAGCACCAGCGCCTGCGCCAGGTCGGGCTTGTCGGCCTCCAGCGCCTCCATCGCGTCGAGCAGGTCCAGCCGGGACCCGGCGATCACGCTGACCCGCCGCACGTCGGGCTTCTGCATGGGCAGCTCGTCGGAGCTCTGCTCGGCGGACCTGCGCTTCAGCGACCGGTAGGTGGTGCGTGCGCAGTTGGCCGTGACGATGTGCAGCCAGGTGCTGAACCTGGCCCGTCCCTCGAACCGCCCGATGTTGCGTGCGACCGCCAGCAGGGTGTCCTGGGCCGCCTCCTCCGCGTCCTGGTGGTAGGGCAGGATGCGGGCGCAGTGCCGCAGCACGTCCGGCTCGATCCTCCGCAGGAGCTCGCCGAGTGCGCGATGATCCCCGACGGCGGCGGAGCGGGCCAGTTCCTCGGTTAGCTCATCAAGCGCCATAGCTGGGATCCTAAGGTCGGAGGGAGCTTAAATGAACAGCATCCTGCTCGCCTCGAACAGAGGCCCCGTCTCGTTCACCGTCTCCGAGGACGGTGAACTGACCATGAAACGCGGTGGTGGCGGGCTCGTTTCCGGCCTCACAGGCGTGGCCAAGGACGAGGGCGTGCTGTGGGTGTGCGCCGCCCTGTCCGACGGTGACCGCAGCGCCGTGCGGCAGGCCCCCGGCGGCCGGCTCGACGACGCCGGCTACGACACCGGGGCGCTGCGGATGCTCGACATCCCGCCGGCCGTCTTCCACCGCGCCTACAACTCCGTGGCCAACTCCACGCTCTGGTTCGTCAACCACCTGCTCTACGACACCCCCAACGCGCCGCACTTCGGCACCAGGTTCCAGCGCGACTGGGGGTCCTACCGCGACTACAACGGGGCCTTCGCGCTGGCTCTGGCCGAGGAGGCCGTTCACGGCGCGCGCGTGATGGTGCAGGACTACCACCTGACGCTGACGCCGGCGATGCTCAGGGCCGAGCGACCCGACCTGCGCATCGCGCACTTCAGCCACACGCCGTGGGCGCCGCCCGAGTACTTCTCGCTGCTGCCCGACGAGGTCGCGGGCGAGGTGCTGGGTGGCATCCTGGGCGCCGACCACGCGGGCTTCCTCACCGACCGGTGGGCGGGGGCGTTCATGGACTGCTGCGAGGCGCTGCTGGGCGCTCGGGTGGACCGCGCGGGCCGCACGGTCACCTACGAGGGCAGGACCACCCGAGTCGGCGTGCACGGCCTGGGCGTCGACGGCAAGGCGCTGTGGGCGCGGGCCGGCGAGCCCGACGTCGAGTCGCACATGAGCGCGCTCCGGGATCAGGTCGGCGACCGCAAGCTCATCGTCCGCATCGACCGCACCGAGCTGTCGAAGAACATCGTGCGCGGCCTGCTGGCCTACCGCGAGTTCCTGGCCGCGCATCCCGAGTGGCACGGTCGCGTGGTGCACCTGGCGTTCGCCTATCCCAGCCGCCACGACCTGCCCGAATACCGCGAGTACACCGCCTCGGTGCAGCGCTGCGCGCAGGAGATCGAGGACGAGTACGCCACGGAGGACTGGGATCCGCTGATACTCAACGTCAACGACGACTACCCCCGCTCGCTGGCCGCCTACCGGCTGGCGGACGTGCTGCTGGTCAACCCGATCCGCGACGGCATGAACCTGGTGGCCAAGGAGGGCCCGGTCCTCTCGCCGCGCTGCGCGCTGGTGCTGTCGCGCGAGGCGGGCGCGGCGGCCGAGCTGGGGGCGCACGCGCTGGTGGTGAACCCCTACGACATCAGTGGCACGGCCGGCGCGCTGCACCAGGCGCTGGTCATGCCGGAGGAGGAGCGGATGCGCCGCCGCGACCGGCTCGAGTCGGCCGCGACGGCGCTTCCGCCGCAGAAGTGGCTGGCGGCCCAGCTCGACGCGCTGACCTGAGGCCGGTCAGCTCCAGTCGGCGTGCCGGAGGGCGGTGGGCAGCCCCCGCGTCTTCCAGTTGTCCACGACCAGGATCTTCGTCTGCGGCAGATACCACTCGCGGGTGGTGAAGCGCACCTTGGTCGACTTGCCGGAGAGAGTCCGGCAGCGGGTCTGGAACTCGTGGTAGACCGCCTTGTGCCCGGGCCCGAACTGGCGCAGCCCCTTGCTGTGCTTGAGCTGCTCACCGCGCTGCAGCTTGCCGTTCACCGGGCACAGCTGCACGTCCGAGGCGGGGTAGTAGCCGCCCCTGCTCGCGTTGTACGGCCCGAACCCCTCGGCTCCCAGCTTGATCGCCTTCGGCCCGAGGATCCAGAAGCCCCTGCAGTCCGGCATGAAGAAGCCGCCCTTCGGCTCGGCGCACTTGCCGGTGACGACGTGGATCCAGTCGGTGCCGCCGCCGTGGACGCGCCACTGGATCGGCAGGTAGAGGGTCAGGCCGTTGCGCAGCTTCAGCGGCTGGGGCGGGGCGGCGGCGGCGGCGGACAGCGGCGTCAGCAGGACGGCCGTGGCAGCAGCGGCCACTACGGCTAGGTATCGCTTGGGCATGCGCCGACCGTAGATCGCCGGACTTGCAAGCGACTCACGATCGGCTGAACGCCGACGTCAACTCCTTCAGCAGCGCCACCACGCCCTCGGGCCCGTCCACCACGATGTCCGCCCGCTCGGCCAGCTCCGTCACCTCGGCCGAGCCGCTGCAGACCGTCACGCCGGGCACGCCGGCGGCCCTGACCGCGTCGAAGGCTGCCAGATCGCCCAGGTCGTCGCCGGCGAACAGCACGGACCTGGCGGCCCGCTCGGTCAGGAACAGGCTGAGCGCGTGTCCCTTGTCCATGCCGGGCGGCCGGAGCTCCAGCACCATCCGGCCCGGCTCGACGACCAGCCCGTGCTTGGCGGCCAGCTTGGCGATCGGCTCGCGCAGCGTGGCCAGCGTGCCCTCGGGGTCGGGGCTGCGCCTGGTGTGCACGGCCACCGCCCGGCCCTTGTCCTCGATGGCCACGCCGCGCACGCCGAGGGAGTCGAGCAGGAGCGGCAGCTCGGCCTCGGCCCGGGGCACGCCGGGTGGGGGCGGCGGGGCGGAGATCCGGCCGTTCTCCCACCGTTCGAACCCGTAGTGGCCGAGCACCACCAGGCCCGGCACCCTCTCCAGGCCGGGGCCGAGGTGGAGGGCGGTGGCCGCCGGCCTGCCGGTCACGATGACCACCGCCCTGACGTGCTCACCCAGCTCACCGAGGACGGCGGCGGCCTCGGGGTGGATCCGGGCGGCTGCGGGATCGGGCACGATCGGGGACAGGGTCCCGTCGAAGTCGAGCCCGATCACGGCGCCCGCCGGGTCTTTCAGTATCGCTTCCGTTCCAGGGATGTTCTTCACGCGCCTGCCTTACCCAGCGGGTCAGGGGCGCATGCCGAAGCGCCTGGCCGCGCGCTCTCGCTGGCGCGTGGCGCGCAGCCTGCGCAGGCGCTTGACCAGCATCGGGTCCTGCTCCAGCGCCTCCGGCCGGTCGATCAATTCGCCGAGCAACTGGTAGTAGCGGGTGGTGGAGAACCCGAAGGTCTCCTTGATGGCCTGCTCCTTGGCGCCCGCGTAACGCCACCAGTGGCGTTCGAAGGCGAGGAGTTCGAGCTCACGGTCGGTGAGGGGCTGACGATCGGGTCCGGGGTTAGCACTGTCACCGCTGACCGGTGCAGTGTCCATGGTCTCCTCCTCGTGACGGGGCGCGGGCTTTCACACGCACGCGGCCCGTCGCCATCGTAATGTGCGCGAGGCGGGTGTTCACGGCGGATTGGGAGACGTACAGTCACCAAGTGTGACCTCAGTCATCACGCTTCTGACCGACTACGGGCTCGAAGATGGCTATGTGGCCGCTTGTCACGGGGTGATCGCGAAGATGGCTCCGTCCGCCCGGGTGATCGACGTGTGCCATATCGTTCCCTCGGGCGACGTACGGCGCGGCGCGGCGATCCTCGCGCAGACGATCCCCTACCTGCCCAGCGGCGTGCACATCGGCGCGGTCGACCCGGGCGCCGGCGGAGCGAGGCGTGCGGTGGCCGTCGAGGCGGGCGGCAGGGTGTTCGTCGGCCCGGACAACGGGCTGCTGTCCTGGGCGATCCACGCCAGCGGCGGCGCGCGGGCGGCGTACGAGATCCGCAACGAGGAGCACTTCCTGCACCCGGTCTCGCCCACCTTTCACGGCCGGGACGTGTTCGCGCCCGTCGCGGCGCGGCTGTGGGGCGGGCTGGACCCCGCGGAGCTGGGCCCGGCGGTGCCGCTGGACCGGCTGGTGTCACTGCCGGAGCCCACGTCGGTGCTGCGTGAGGGCGCGGTGGAGGGCGAGGTCGTCTCGGTCGACGGCTACGGCAACACCCAGCTGTCGATCGCGGCGGGTGACCTGGAGGCGCTGGGGGTGCGGGTGGGCGACACCATCGGCGTCATGCTGGGCCGGCGCCGCCTGTCGATGCCCTATCGCGAGACGTACGCGGCGGTGGCGCCCGGCGAGCTGGTGGCGTTCGCGGATTCGGCCGGGCTGATCGCGTTCGCGGTGCACTGTGGTGACGCGGCTCAGCGCCTGGGCCTTCCGCCGGGTGCACATGTCCGGCTTTCCCCCTCTGGCTGACACGAAAGCCACAGAAGGGCGATTACACGGCGTATCGGACTGTTTACCGAAGCGTCGGATTGAACCAACGGCCGCATGTCAGAATGCACGGCAGTTCGGGCGCCCCCTCCCCCCGTTCGAGGTCGTCGTGCATCACATCTACGTTGTCCTGATCTCCATCCTGTTCGCGGTCTGGTCGCCCGCGGGACCGGCCGTTCCCGACCGCTGGAGTTCCTGGCCGGTCTCGCGGGTCTTCCCGCCTGCCGTGCCCGGCACCAGCCCGTCAGGTGCGCGGGTCACCTATGTGCTGACGGGCGTGGCACCCGAGGCGCCGTGCCGGGCGGCCTTCCAGCCCGGCGCCGTCCGCGCGCTGCCCGCGTGCGTCACCGCGCTGCGCGCCACCTACGCCGACAGCACCTCCACCTTCGTCGCCACCGTCGGCATCGCCGTGCTGACCGGCTACGGCGAGCCCGCGCCGCCCGGCGGCTTCCGGCCTCCGACGGTGCGGCCGGTGGCCTTTCCCGGCGGACCTGCCGAGCGCTTCGGCGAGCGGCAGTACTTCACCGGGACCGTGGTCTCCTCGCACGAGCGCTACCTCGTGGCCACGGCCGCCGGATACGCGGACGGCAGGCCCTACCGGCCGGGAGACCGGGCGGGGTCCCGGCTGCGCGGCATCGCCCGCCAGCTCGCGGTCGAGCTGCACCGGAGCCTCACCGGATGAGCCGGACGCACCGGATCCGGCGCCTGCTGCCGCCCGTGATGCCGCTGCTGCTCCTGGTCTGCGTGGCGGCACTGCCCGCCGGCGGCGCGGCGACGACCGCGGCAGCCTCGGCACGGCCCCACGACGAGGTGGGCGTCATGGCCCGGGCCAGGCAGTGGCAGCTCCCCCTGCTGCGGCTGCCCGAGGCGTGGCAGGCGAGCCGGGGCGAGCGCGTGCTGGTGGCCGTGCTCGACACCGGCGTCCGGACCGACCACCCCGATCTCGGCGGCGCCGTGGTGCAGGGCCCCAACCTGACCGGCGCCTCCAGGCGCGGCGGCCCGTGGGGGCATCACGGCACCGCCATGGCCAGCCTGATCGCCGGCCGCGGGCACGGCGAGGGGCGCCGCCGGGGCGTGCTGGGCGTGGCGCCCGCGGCCGACGTGCTGTCGGTCCGGGTCACGCTGGAGAACTCCGATCCGCGGCGCGAGAAGCTGCGCTCAGATGGGGGTGACGCGCTGGCCAGGGGGATCCGCTACGCGGTCGACCACGGCGCGGACGTGATCAGCATGTCCCTGGGCGGGGGCAGCGGCGCGTGGGAGGGCTCGGCCGCCGCGGAGGAGGCCGTGCAGTACGCCGTCGGCCACGGAGCCGTGCTCGTGGCCTCCTCGGGCAACGACGGCGACACGGCGAACAGGAAGAACTTCCCCGCCGCGTACCCGGGCGTGATCGCGGTAGGCGCCGTCGACAGGAGGCTCAGGCCGGCGCGGTTCTCCAACCGGCAGGACTACCTCTCCGTGGTGGCCCCGGGCACGGAGATCGTCACCGCGGGCGCGTCCGGCGGCTACGTGGTCGGCGACGGCACCAGCTCGGCGGCGGCCATGGTGGCGGGCATCGCCGCGCTGATCAAGTCGGCCCATCCGGAGCTGTCGCCCTATCACATCCGCCGGGCCATCGAGCGCGGCACCAGGAAGCGGCCGCCCGGCGGCTACAGCCGCTCCTACGGGCACGGGGTGGCGAACGCGGCACTGGCACTGCGCGAGGCGAGACGGCTGGCAGGCGCCGCCTCGATGCCCGCCCTGCCGGGTGGCTACTTCGGCGACGGCCCGCCCACTGGGCCGCCCTCGTCCAGGACGCCGGTGGTGGTGGGCATGGTGCTGCTGGTCGCGGCGCTGTCAGCCCGGGTGGTCCGACGGCAGCGGCGCAGCGGAAAGCCCGCCGCGGGAAATCCCGCGGCGGGCCTGGGCCACCTGACTAGTTGACGTGGACCACGTCGTGCGTCTCGGCGAAGTGACACGCGCTCTCGTGCGTGGTACCGGGCCTGATCTGCAGCAACGGCTCCTCCGTCGCGCAGATCTCCTGCGCCTTCCAGCACCGCGTGCGGAAGCGGCAGCCGGACGGCGGGTTGGCCGGCGAGGGCGGGTCACCCTGCAGGATGATCCGCTCACGCTGCTCCCGGCCCTCGGGGTCGGGGACCGGCACGGCCGACAGCAGGGCCTGGGCGTACGGATGGGCGGGCTTGTCGTAGATGTCGATGTCGTTGCCGATCTCGACGATCTTGCCCAGGTACATCACGGCGACCCGGTCGGAGATGTGGCGCACCACCGACAGGTCGTGGGCGATGAAGATGTACGCCAGGTTGAACTCGTCCTGCAGCCGCTCCAGCAGGTTGATGACCTGCGCCTGGATCGACACGTCGAGCGCGGAGACCGGCTCGTCGCAGACGATGATCTCCGGCTGGAGCGCCAGCCCTCGGGCGATGCCGATGCGCTGGCGCTGACCGCCGGAGAACTGGTGCGGGTAGCGGTTGATGTGGTCGGGGTTGAGGCCCACGACCTCCAGCAGCTCCTGCACCTTGCGGGCGCGGTCGCCCTTGGGCGCCACCTCGGTGTGGATGTCGTACGGCTCGCCGACGATGTCGCCGACGGTCATCCGCGGGTTCAGCGAGGTGTACGGGTCCTGCATCACCATCTGGATGTTGCGGCGCATCCGCTTGAGCTCGGCGCCCTTGGCCTTGGCGATGTCCCGGCCGTTGATCGTGACCGAGCCGGAGGTCGGCCGCTCCAGCGCCATGAGCACCTTGGCCAGAGTGGACTTGCCGCAGCCCGACTCGCCCACGACGCCCAGCGTCTCGCCCCTGTCGAGGTTGAAGGAGACGCCGTCCACGGCCTTGATGGCGCCGATCTGCTTCTTCATCACGATCCCCTGGGTCAGGGGAAAGTGCTTGACCAGATCACGGACCTCGAGGATGCGCTCACCCTTGCTCGCCATCGAGGACCTCCCTCCAGTAGTGGCAGGCGCTGTTGCGTGTGCCGCTGATCTCGTAGAGCGGGGGGACCTCGGTCACGCAGTTGTCCTGGCGGTAGGGGCACCGCGGGTGGAAGGCGCAGCCGGGTGGCATGTCGAGCAGGTTCGGCGGCAGGCCCTTGATGGCGTACAGCTCGTGGCCCTTGAGGTCGACCCTGGGGATCGACTCCAGCAGGCCCTTGGTGTACGGGTGGGCGGGCGCCTTGTAGATGTCGTGCACGGGGGCGTTCTCCACGATGCGCCCGGCGTACATGACCGCGATCTTGTCGGCGACGTCGGCGACCACGCCGAGGTCGTGCGTGATCAGGATCATGCCCATGTTGCTCTCGCGCTGCAGCTCCGCGAGCAGCTCCATGATCTGTGCCTGCACCGTCACGTCGAGCGCCGTGGTCGGCTCGTCCGCGATCAGCACCTCGGGGTCCAGCGCGATCGACATGGCGATCATGATGCGCTGCCGCATGCCCCCGGAGAACTGGTGCGGATAGTCGTTGACGCGCTGCTTGGCTGCCGGGATGCGCACCCTGTCCATCAGCTCGACGGCCTTCTTCATGCCGTCGCGCTTGGACATGCCGCGGTGCACCCGGAACATCTCGCTGATCTGCCAGCCCACGGTGAAGACCGGGTTGAGCGCGGAGAGCGCGTCCTGGAAGATCATCGCGATGCGCTGGCCACGCACCTGCGTACGTGCGTGCTCGGACAGCTTGAGCAGGTCGGTGCCGTGGAAGCGGACCTCCCCCTTGGGAATGCGGGCGGGAGGCACGTCGAGGATGCCCATGATCGCCTGGGCGGTCACGGACTTGCCCGAGCCGGACTCGCCCAGCACGGCGACCGTCTCCCCGGGGTTGAGCGAGTAGCTCACCCCGTTCACCGCCCGCACGACGCCCGCGCGGGTGGCGAACTCCACGTGCAGGTTGTCGACCGCGAGCAGCGGCTCGTTGCCTCGCCCTCCCTCGGCGGGCAACGCGTCCAGCGATGTCTCTCTCACTTGATCCCCCCTCCTACCTGAGCTTCGGGTCGAGCGCGTCGCGTACGGCGTCGCCCAGCATGATGAACGCGAGCACGGTGATGCTCAGGAACACGGCGGGGAACACCAGCGGCAGCGGCGCCTCCAGGAACCTGTTGCGGGCGTCGGCGATCATCAGGCCCCACGAGATGTCGGGCGACTGCACGCCGACTCCGAGGAAGGACAGCGCGGCCTCGGCCGCGATGAACCCGCCCAGGTTGATGGTGGCGACGACGATCACCGGGGCGACCGAGTTCGGCAGCAGGTGCCTGAACATGATCCGGCTCTGCCCGGCGCCCAGCGCCCGAGCCGCGAGGACGAAGTCCTGGCTTCTGGCCGTCAGGACGGCGGCCCGCATGATGCGGAACGTCATCGGCCAGGCCAGGATCGACAGTGCGATCACGACGATCCACACTCCCAGGCCCGCGTTCCGGAACGTCGCCGTGATGAGCAGCGCGCCCAGGATCGAGGGGATGGCGAAGAAGACCTCGGTGATGCGGGAGGTGACCGTGTCGGTGAGGCCGCCCCGGGTGCCCGCGATGAGGCCGAGCAGCCCGCCCACGAGCGCGGTGATGGCCGTGGTGGTGACACCGATCAGGATCGAGTTCTTGGCGCCGTAGATGGTCCTGGCGAACACGTCGCAGCCGAGGTTGTCGCGGCCGAAGAGATGGCCCGGGCTCGGCCCCTGACGGGCTGTGGACAGCTCGCAGGTGCGCGCGTCGAACGGGTCGATCGAGGTGAACAGCGACGGCCAGAACGACATCACCAGCAGGATGCTGATGAGGACCAGCGAGAAGATGAACATCGGCCGGCGGCGCAGGTCGTGCCAGGCGTCGCTCCACAGGCTCGCCGACTTGGCCGGCTTCTTGCGGTGCTTGACCGGCGGCGGACTCGCGACGGCCTGCTTGTCCGTGGTCAACGTCCGTGTCTCCTGGGGCACAGGTCCGACCTGTGGGGTGTCACTCATAGCGGATCCTCGGGTCGAGCACTGCGTACATCATGTCGACAACCAGGTTCGCCAGGATGTACACCAACACCAAGATGGTCACGATACCTACGACGATCGGTTGCTCGCGCAGGTAGACGCCTTGGTAGAGCTGATTGCCGATGCCTGGCAGGTTGAAGATCGTTTCCGTGATCACCGCGCCGCCCATCAGGTTGCCGAGGTCGGCTCCCAGATAGGTGACCATCGGGATCAGGGCGTTGCGCAACCCGTGCCTGCCGACGACTCTGCGTCTGGACAGGCCCTTGGCCGTGGCCGTACGGATGTAGTCGGATCTCAGTGTCTCCACCAGGCTCGTTCTGGTGAGCCGGGTGAGGTAGGCGATCGACGTACCGGCCAGCACGAATCCTGGCAGCAGGTAGGATTTCAGCCCCTGGGTGGCGCCCGCGATCGGGAAGATCTCGGTGCCCACGGCCTGCTTGAGCCAGACGCCCAGCCACAGTTGCAGGACGAAGCCGGTGACCAGGGTCGGGACGGAGATGAGCAGCAGCGTCGAGGCGAGGATCGCGGTGTCCGTGGCCCGGCCCCGGCGCAGCGCCGCCCACAGGCCCAGCAGGACGCCGATGATGGCCTCGAGGGTCAGCGCGACCAGAGCCAGGTTCAGCGTGACCTGGAGCTTGCCGGCCAGCAGCTGGGTGACGGGCACTCCGGCGAAGGTCTGGCCGAAGTCACCGCGCAGGAATATGCCGCTGATGTAGTACCAGTACTGCAGCAGCAGCGGATCATTGAGGTGATACTGCTCTCGGATGATCGCGACGACGGTGGGGTCCTGCCGCTTCTCGCCGGCCAGCGCCTCTACGGGGTCACCGGGAAGCGCGAAGACGATCGCGAAGATGAACAGGGTGGCGCCCAGCAGGACTGGTATCGCCTGGATCAGGCGCCTGATGATGTAACGGCCCATACAAGTCTCCCGTACATGCCAGAAGGCAGTGCCTGGAACCAGGGGTAACACGGCCCAAGCGACTGCCTTCAAAGCGGGCTCTCGAGGGGTGGGCGCCAGTGTCGCCCACCCCCGGGAACAACGTTAGGCCTTTTCTACGTCAGCCCACTCAACCTGGTTGAGCAGGTTGATCTTGACGTTCTTGACCTTGGTCGAGTACCCAGAATTGTTGCGGTAGAAGTACACCGGAATGTACGGGAGGTCCTTGATCAGGACGTCGTCCGCCTGCTGGTAGAGCTTGAGGCCCTCTTCGGCGGTCGGCGCCTGGTCACCCTTGGCGACCAGCTCGTCGAACTCCTTGCTGGAGTAACCGGCGTAGTTGGAGCCGGTCGTGATGGCGCCGGTCGAGAAGATCGGGGACAGGTAGTTCTCCGCCGACGGGTAGTCGATCGCCCAGCCCATGCGGAACATGCCCTTGTACTTCTTGGCGTCAAGGTCGTCGAGGATGTTCGCGAACTTCTCGAACGGCTTGACCGTCACCTCGACGCCGAGGTTGGCGCGGAGGTTGTTGGCGACGGCCTCGATCCACTCCTTGTGGCCACCGTCGGCGTTGTAGCCCAGCTCCAGGGTCTTGGGGCCGTTCGCCGCCGCGTACTGCTCCTTGGCCTTGCCCGGGTCGTACGTGCAGGCCGCGCAGGCACCCTGGCGGTAGCCCGCGATGGCCGGGTTGATGAAGTCGTCGGCAGGGGCACGGGTGCCGGAGAAGACCGTCTCGGCGATGGTCTTCCTGTCGATGGCCATGGAGATGGCCTCGCGCACCTTGACGTTCTTGTACTCGTCGTTGTACTTCAGCGGGGTGCCGATGTAGCCGACGCCGGCGTCCGGCTGGTCCTGGTAGCGGTCGCCGAGCGCGGTCTTGGCGCTGGCGATCGCCGACGCGGGCAGCGCGTCGTGGATGTCGACGTTGTCGGCCTGGAGGTCGTTGTAGGCGGTCTCCGAGCTGTTGTAGAGCTTGAACTGGAGCTTGGTCCAGTTGCTCGGCTTCTTGCCCGGGTACTTGTCGTACACCGTCAGGTCGATGGCCTGGTCGGTGCCCTTCTTGTACGCCTTGTCGAGCTTGAACAGGCCCTGGCCGATCGGCTTCTCGCCGTACTCGGTCGTCACCTTGCCGTCGGCGCCGAAGGCGGCCTTGGGCAGCGGGTAGAACGCCGTGTAGCCGAGCATGACCTTGAACTGGGAGAACGGCGCCGCGAGCGTGACGGTGAAGGTGGAGTCGTCGACGACCTTGAGACCCTTCATCTCCTTGGTCGTGACTTCCTTGCCCTCGCCGGGGCTCAGGTCGGCGTAGCCGTCGACCCGGCCGAAGAAGTAGCCGGCACCCTGGGCGTTGTCCTGGTTGGCCGCGTAGTTCCACGCGTCGACGTAGTTCTGGGCGATCAGCGGCTCGCCGTTGTGCCAGGTGTAACCCGGCTTGAGCTTGATCGTCCAGGTGGTGTTGTCGTCGCTGGTGATCGACTCGGCGGCGGCCTCGACCGCCTCCTTGTTCTCGTTGTAGTTCACCAGGGGCTCGAACACCGAGGCAAGCAGCTCGGCGCCCTCTGACTCAGTGGTGTTCGAAGGGACCAGCAGGTTCTGCGGCTCGCCGAGTTCCATGCGGACCGGCGTGTCGCCGCCGCCCGCCGCGGGGTCGCCAGACGGGGTGGCACCGCCGCCACACGCGGCGACCGCGAGGGCGAGCAGCGCGGTACCGGCGACGATCCGTGCGCCTCTAGTAACACGCATGGTGAAAAAATCCTCCCTCTACCAAGTGGGCGTTAGCGCTGAGCTGCGATGATCGTGAGCAGCCTGACGGGGGGTTCCTTGTGATCCCCGGATTTGGCTGACCTGGTCAAACCAGCCGACGCCCTGCCAGTCGATCGCGACTATCCCTTACTACTTGCCACCAGCGAGTCTCTGGCGCGTTGCAGTTCGGTCACACGTGCGCCTATCCAGCGTCACAGTCATATCTCGCAGACAGCCTCGAAGAGAAGTTAACAGGCATACGAGGACACGCCAGGACGTGAACTGACGATGAAAAATACCTCCTACGAGACGGTGCTCGCGCCCTTGCCGCCACGGATCGGCGCCGCTGGGCTACGGTTGAGCGACTCTTGGCGGCGCCTTGGAACCGGACGCCCCAAGACTCCGTCCAACTGTTCGCCGCAGTCCCCCGCGGCAGGCACCTCAACGACCTGGATCCAATAGAGTCCTTGCCATGAGCCAGCCGGAATCCGCTGTCGCGGACGCCCAGGCGGGCGGCCGAAGCGGGCAGGAGCCGCTGGCCAAGCTCGCCGAGAGATACGGACTTCGCCGTGCCATCGCGCGGCCGAGGTTCCCTGTCTATCTGCGCCAGCTCTGGGAGCGGCGACACTTCATCCTGACGTACGCCACCTCGCGCAACGTCTCGAAATACTCCAGCTCCGCACTCGGCCAGCTGTGGCAGGTGCTGACCCCGCTGCTCAACGCCGCCATCTACTACGTGATGTTCGGCATCGTCCTGGGCGGCAAGGACGGGGTGGAGAACTACCCGGCCTTCCTGCTGACCGGCATCTTCGTCTTCACCTACACGCAGCGCACCGTCACCGCCGGCGCCAAGTCCATCTCCGGCAACCTGTCGCTGATCCGCGCGCTGCACTTCCCCAGGGCCGCGCTGCCGCTCGCCTACACCATCCAGGAGCTGCAGCAGCTCGCCATCTCCATGGGTGTCCTCCTCGGGATCGTGCTGATCACCCTGGAGACGCCCAACTGGTACTGGCTGATGATCCCGGTCGTCCTCCTGCTGCAGACGCTGTTCAACATCGGCGCCGGGCTGGTCATGGCCCGCCTGGGCTCCTCGATGCGAGACCTCAACCAGCTGCTGCCGTTCATCACCCGCACCTGGCTCTACGCCTCCGGGGTCTTCTTCTCCATCCAGGACAAGGTGGTCGGCAGCGCGGAGCTCCCCCAGTGGGTCGCCACCGTCATGTACCTCAATCCCGCCGCCTCCTACATCGAGTGGATGCGCGACATTCTCATCGAGAAGCACAGCCCCCCGGCTATGGTGTGGGCGTCTTGCGTATTCTGGGCGGTGTTCTCACTCGGCTTCGGCTTCTGGTACTTCTGGCGAGCCGAGGAGAGGTACGGGCGTGGCTGAACTGACCAAGGAGCTGTCACAGGTGAAGGGCGAGGACCCCGCCGTCCGCGGCAAGGACGTCAGGGTGCACCCCAACCCGGAGCCGCCGGCCAAGGGCCCCTTGGACGCGCCCACCGGCACGCCGACCGTCATCGTGGACGATCTGCACATCGTCTACCGCGTCTTCGGCGCGGCGTCGGAGAACGAGAAGGGCAACGCCGTCAACGCCCTCACGCGCATCCTCAGGCGCCAGGGCAGGCCGCAGATGCGCGAGGTGCACGCCGTCAAGGGCGTGTCCTTCGTGGCCTACCACGGCGACGCGATCGGCATCGTGGGGCGCAACGGCTCCGGCAAGTCCACGCTGCTGCGGGCCATCGCCGGCCTGCTGCCGCCGCACGAGGGCGCCGTCTACACCGACGGGCAGCCGTCGCTGCTCGGCGTCAACGCGGCCCTCATGCGCGAGCTCACCGGCGAGCGCAACATCGTCCTCGGCTGCTACGCGATGGGCATGACCCCGGCCGAGGTGCAGGAGAAATACCAGGAGATCGTCGACTTCTCCGGAATCGATGAGTTCGTCCAGTTGCCGATGTCCACCTACTCCTCCGGCATGGGCGCCCGCCTGCGTTTCGCCATCTCCTCGGCCAAGACCCACGACGTGCTGCTCATCGACGAGGCGCTGGCCACGGGCGACCGCGAGTTCCGCAAGAAGAGCGAGCAGCGCATCCGCCAGATCCGCGAGTCCGCCGGCACCGTCTTCCTCGTCGCCCACGACCTGAGGGTGATCGAGCAGACCTGCAACCGGGTGATCTGGCTACACAAGGGCAAGATCAAGATGGACGGCGACCCCAAAGAGGTCCTCGCCGCCTACAACAAGGGCTGACCCGCCCCCTCCCCCGCTGGAGCCCTCCCCTTCGAGGCCTCCCGAGGTGACTGTTTCCCATGCGGGCATCTGATCAGCACTCTGCGATCCGTTCGCTTCTGTGTGCGAAAACTGAGCCATGCGGGGCACAAGAGACTGACAGGGCGACCCCTGGTCCGATAGGATTCGAACGTCGGTTCGATCCTGGGAATGGTGATGGAGTGGGGGCGCGCGATGGGAGAGCTTTCGGCCGCGATCGACCACCTGGACATCGAGGATGTGTCCGAGATCCCCAAGACGCAACTGGCTGAGCAGTTGCTCGAGTTGCACTGGCAGATGGCGCGGTTGCAGGCCCAGATCGCTCGCCGTACGGGAGTTCGGGTGCCCTGACCTGCCGCGCTCCGAGACGCGCCGCACTCCGCTGAGACCCGCACGAAGAAGCCGCCGGCCCTGTGGGGCCGGCGGCGGGTGAGGCTCGGCAGTGTCGCTGCCCTGCAAGGAGCGGCACCGCGCGAGCCGGGGCCGGGCTTGGCTGCCAGGCCCGAAGGGAGACCGCTCGCTGGTGCGAGGGCTCCTTACCCGCACGCGTCAGGCCTCGACGCCCCGGCATCTCAGGGGGCTTCGAAGGCTCGACGCGTTCAGTGCGACGGTGTCCCGGACGCATGGAGCGCGCCACCGTTGGGCACCTGCCGCGCGTGAACGCCGCTTTGCCGCGGCGCGGAGGTCTGCGGGCGTCGGCACCTTTGACGCTCCGCGGACCTCCGCATCGCCGCCGGTCGGCCGGCGTTCAGCACGCTGTGCGATAGGGGTCAGTGCTGCGGCGAGCCGTCCGAGACGTACCTCGTCAGCGCGGCCGTGGACCAGCCCAGCGAGGTGATCACGTCGGTGTAGGTGCCCGCGGCCTTGGTTCCGTTGGTCGCGACGAGGTTGGAGACGTCCTGGACGAGAGGGGCGACCTCATCGACGGCGGCGAGCTGCGTGGTGCCAGGGAGCACCTGGGTGATCGGCGCCGCCTCGGCGGGGACCAGGCGCCCGACCAGAGGCCCGAGCTTCGGGTTGTTGCTGCCCTGCGGCAGAGCGTGCTTGGCGGCGCCGGCCAGAGCGGCCATCGTGCCCTCCATCGACAGGCCGTCGAAGCCCTCGGTGGTGCCGTTCATCGTCCTGGCCGTGCCGTTGGCGGTGTCGACGAGGCTGGAAGCGCCGCCCGGCACCACACTGGTGCTGGACAGCTTCGCCATGGCGCCACCGAGGGAGCCTTCCACCAGGTCCGCCACCGAGGCGAAGGAGCCGCGCAGCGTCTCCTGCTCGGCGGCCTTCACCTGGAAGCTCTTGACTTCTTCGACGCTGCCAGGCGCCGCCATGCGCGAGGCGCCGGGCGCGATGCCGCCGAGCACCGGCAGGCTGCCCAGCGGACTACCGCTCAGCGGCAGGCCCGAGAGCAGCGGCAGGCCGGCGACCCTGGGGCCGAGCTCCGGCCTCGGCCGGGACCCGACGGTGGCGTCCTCGTAGGAGTTGGCCGGGCCCATGGGCTCGGACTGGTTCTCCACGTCCATCGGATCGGCGGGGCCCGCCTTGGGCCCGCCGAGCGCGCCCAGCAGCCCTCCGCCGGTGAGCTGGCCGAGCAGGCTGCCCACGCCGCCGGCCCCGCCGACGCCGCCGAGCAGGCCGCCGAGCGGGTCCTCGCCGCTGGGAGCCTTCTTGGCGCCGAAGTGGTTGACCTCGGCGTGGACCGGCAGGGCCAGAGCCGCTGCGAGCCCAAATGATGTGACGGCTACCGCCGTCTTGATTACGCTTTTCATGATTGCCTTCCCGGCTCGTGATCGATCGCGCTCGAATGCAGTGGAAATGCGAATCGATAACCCCCGAAAGCCGCGGCGTACACGCTATGGGCACCACACTAAGCGCGCCGTCCCGGCTGAGCTACTAACGCAGTTCTATCACCCCTGGCAGCCGGTCGTCGGCCGCTAAAAGACCGCGTGACACGGGCTTTGTGGGCAAGTTACGTAGCGTCGTAAAGGTAATGCGCGGGAGGACAAGTCGGGAAATAGAGGGAGTGTATTTCGGATATTCAGTGGATGTCTCGCGCGACATGGAAGTGCGCCCGCACGGCCCGCGAACAAGGGTCTACAAACAAATGTCGCGGGCCGGGGGCGCAGATTTTCCGGTTGCGGTAGACGCGCTTGACCGCTCAGACCGGCAGGAGGGCGTCCTCACTGGCGACCTCGAACGGGAAACGGTCGGCGAAGGCCGGCCGCAGGTCCGTCAGCCAGACCGCCGACGGATCGTAGTGGGCGAAGAACGGTCGCCCCACCAGCGAGGGGTCGCGCGCCTGGATGAGGTGGAGCACGAAATACCGCTGGCCGGCGATCTCGGTGACGCCGTCGACGCACACCTTGCCGGGTGTCGCCGACATGGAGGGCCCGCGGACGGTCCGGCAGAGCCCTGAGACGCTCGAATAGGCGTCTCTGAAGATCTCGTACGCTCGCGCGAGCGGCACCGCGAAGTAGTCCTGCGGACCGGTGTCACGCTCGACGAACATGTAATAAGGGATCATCCCCATCCTGAGCTGCTGCCGCCACATGCTCGACCAGACGGCGGGATCGTCGTTGATGGACCTGATGAGCGGCGCCTGGGTCCTGATCGTCGCGCCGCTGCCGAGAATGCGCTGGACCGCGGACTCCACGAGCGGTGACTCCAGCTCGCGCGGGTGCGAGAAGTGGGCCATGAACGCCAGGTTCTTGCCTGACTGGACGACCTCCTCGAACAGGCCGAGCGTGGCGTCGGCGTCGGGGTCGGAGACGAAGCGCTGCGGCCAGTAGGCCAGCGCCTTGGTGCCGATCCTGATGGACTCCAACTGCTCCAACTCCAGCAGCGGCCCCATGTAGCGCCTGATGACCGGCTCGCCCATGATCATGGCGTCACCACCGGTGATCAGCACGCTGGTGACCTCGGGATGCTGACGGAGGTAGCCGACCATCTGGTCGATGTCGTCGGAGGCGAACTTCAGATCAGCGTCGCCGACGAACTGGGCCCAGCGGAAGCAGTAGGTGCAGTAGGCGTGGCAGGTCTGCCCCTGCTTGGGGAAGAAGAGCACCGTCTCGGGATACTTGTGCTGCATCCCCGGCACGGGCTCCTCCCCGATGCGCGGGACGTTGAGCTCCTTCTGACCGGCGGGGTGCGGGTTGAGCTGCGCTCGCACCCTGTTGGCCTCGGCCTGGATCTCGGCGTTGGGCGCCTCGGCCTTCAGGAGGTCGGCCAGCCTGGCGACGTCGGCCGCGGGAAGCATGTCCTCCTGCGGGAAGACCAGGCGGTATATGGGATCGTCGGGCGCCGCCGACCAATCTATGAGTTCGTCGACGACGTAGGCGTTGGTCCTGAAGGGCAGCACCGTCGCGACTGCACGGACCTTCAGCCTCTGCTCGTCGTCGAGTCCGGCTCGCAGCAGGAGCTCGTCGAGATGCTTGGACGTGTACGCCCTGAAGCGTCGTGTCCCTGCTTGGTTCAAGATCACTAGGCCGTTCCCATCTTTTTTGTTCGATCTGCTGTAAACCTCACGCCCCCGTCGCGCGTCTACGGTTCTTATATCGGGACGCGGCTCGCCGCGGCTACGGTTCCGCATGGGCTCCAAGTTTCTTGGGAGGTTCCAGATCCACACTCGCGACATATCGCGATTTGGCCTACACTTCTCGTCGTGACCGACGATCCCGAACTGCGAGCCTCCGACGCCGACCGTGACCGGGTGGCCACCATGCTCGGCGAGGCCTACGCGACCGGCAGACTCACCACCGTCGAGCACGCCGACCGGCTCGAAGCCGTTTACACGGCCAAGACCATGGGCGAGCTCGTCCCCCTCACCCGGGACCTCCCCGAGCTGTCCGGCAGGCCGAGCGCCCTGGCCTCGCTGGAGAAGCAGAGCGTCAGCGCGACCTTCAGCAAGGTCGTCAAGCGCGGGCGCTGGATCGCCTCCCGGCACACGCACCTGGCGGCCACCTTCGGCGCCCTCATCGTGGACCTGTCCCAGGCGGTCCTACCCGGACGCGAGATCACGGTCTCCGTCAGCGCCTTCGCCGCCAAGATGATCATCCGGGTGCCCCCGAACGCCCAGGTGATCGACGAGGTCGGCGCCCTGTTCGCCAAGCGTCAGGTCTCGGGCGGCGAGGGCGGCGACGGCCCGGTGATCAGGATCGTCGGCACCGCCACGTTCGGCAAGGTCATCGTGGCCCGCACCATCACGGACTGGAACCTGCACGGCGACGCCTGAGGTGCTACCCACCGGTTAACCTGGGGGTAGGCCGTGCCTACGATGCGGGCAACAGGCACGATCGCGTTCCGGCCACGCGACATCAACCGGATCGCATGCCCGTACGAGGTGACCATTTGTCCGACAGCAGGCCTATCGCGCTCGACGCCATGGGCGGCGACCACGCACCCCACGAGATCGTGGCGGGAGCCGTGCACGCCGTGCGGGAGCGCGGGCTGGCAGTCGTGCTCGTCGGCTCGCCCAGGGTGCTCTACGAGTCGCTCGCCGAGCACGACGCCACCAACGAGATCCCCATCGTGCGCGCCGAGGAGGCGCTGGCGATGGACGAGGGCGCGCTGGCCAGCCTTCGCCGTCCCCGCTCCAGCATCGCCATCGCCTGCCACCTGCTGCGCCGCGGCGATGTGTCGTCAGTGGTGTCCGCCGGCTCGACGGCGGGCATCGTGGCCACCGGCAAGCTCCGGCTCAAGACCCAGCCGGGCGTGCTGCGCCCGGCCATCGCCGTCGCCCTGCCCACCCTTCCGCACCCCACGCTGCTCCTGGACGCGGGCGCGAACGCCGAGGTCAAACCCGAGGTGCTGGTGCAGTTCGGGCATCTGGGCGCCGCCTACGCCGAGCTGGCCTACGGCATCGAAGCGCCCAGGGTCGGCCTGCTCACGATCGGCAGCGAGGCGGAGAAGGGCAGCAAGCTCGTCAGGCGGGCGCACGAGTTGCTGCAGGCCTCGCCCGCCCTGCACTTCGTCGGCAACGTCGAGGGCTACGACCTGCTGACCGGCAAGGCCGACGTGATCACGACCGACGGCTTCACCGGCAACGTGGCGCTGAAGACCATGGAGGGCGCGGTCCGCTACGCCTTCGACGAGCTCAAGCAGACCATCAGCGACAGCCCGCTGGCCAGGCTGGGCGCGCTCATGCAGCGCACCCGCCTGCGCGAGCTCAGCCGCCGCCTCGACGCCGAGGCCCACGGAGGCGCGGTGCTGCTCGGCCTCAACGGCACCGTGGTCATCGCGCACGGCTCGTCCAGGGCCAAGGGCATCAGCGCCGCCTGCGGGCTCGCGGCCGACCTGACCGCCGGCGGCCTCGTGACCGGCATGGGCGAGCGGATCGCCACCGTCCAGCGCACCCACAGGTCGCGCTGAACCCCGTAAGGTGAGGCCCCGTTCGCATATCGGGGGGTTTGCGTGAATGGGCTGACTGCTGCGCAGGTCGCGGGGGCGAAGGCCAACCATGTGCCGCGCCGGTCGAGCAGGTCACTGAGCACGATCATCAGGGCGAACGTCCTGACGCTGTTCAACCTGGTCATCGGCCTGTTATGGGCGCTCATCCTGATCTTCGGGGAGTGGCAGGACGGCATGTTCGGCCTCATCATGGTGGCCAACGTGCTGATCGGAGTCGTACAGGAGCTGCGCGCCAAGCGCACCCTCGACAGGCTGGCCGTCATCGGCGAGAGCCCTGTCATGGTCCGGCGCGACGGCGAGGACCAGCAGATCCCGCCCCACCAGGTGGTGCAGGGGGAGCTGATCCTGCTCGGTCCCGGCGACCGCCTGCTGGTCGACGGCGAGCTGGTCGAGTCCGACGGGCTGGAGGTCGACGAGTCGCTGCTGACCGGCGAGGCCGATCCGGTGCGGAAGCGACCGGGCGACCAGGTGCTCTCGGGCAGCTTCGCCGTCGCCGGGACCGGCGCGTTCACCGCGACCGCCGTCGGCGCCGACGCCTACGCCGTACGGCTGGCCGAGGAGGCCGGCAGGTTCCAGCTGTCGCGATCGGAGCTGCGTGACGGCGTCGCCAGGTTCATCAGATACATCACCTGGCTGGTGATCCCGATCGGCGCCCTGCTCATGTACAGCCAGCTGCGCAACTCCGTGGACTTCGGCATCGCCATCACCGGCGCGGTCGCGGGCATCGTCACCATGATCCCCGAAGGGCTGGTGCTGATGACCTCGGTCGCCTTCGCCGTCGGGGTGGTACGGCTCGGCCGGCGGGGTTGCCTGGTCCAGGAGCTGCCCGCGATCGAGGGGCTGGCCAGGGTGGACATGCTCTGCCTCGACAAGACCGGCACGCTCACCGCCGGCGGCATGACGCTGGACCGGGTGCTACCGCTGCGCGACGGCCATCCGGTCGAGGAGGCGCTCGCCGCCCTGGCCGCCGCCGACGCCCGGCCCAACGCCACCGCCCAGGCCATCAGGGCGCGCTACCCGGCCCACCCGTGGCAGGCGATCGCCACCGTGCCGTTCTCGTCCGCCCGCAAGTGGAGCGGCGCCGACTTCGGACCGCACGGAACCTGGGTGCTGGGCGCCCCCGACGTCCTGTTACCTCCCGGCGCCGACGGCTACGACCAGGCCGCCGAGCTGGCCGCCACCGGTGCCCGCGTGCTGGCGCTGTGCCGTACGTCCAGCCTGGAGGCGGCGGAGGGCGTCGAGCCCGTCGCACTGATCACGCTGGAACAGCGCATCAGACCCGACGCCGAGGAGACGCTGCGCTACTTCGCCGGGCAGGGCGTCACCGTCAAGGTGTTCTCCGGCGACAGCCCCGGCGCCGTGTCCGCCATCGCCACCAGCCTGAACATCCCCGGCGGCGAGCACGCCGTCGACGCCCGCACGCTGCCCGACGACGAGGACCGGCTCGCCGAGCAGCTCGAAACCCATACCGTCTTCGGCCGCGTCACCCCTCAACAGAAGCGCCGGTTCGTCGGCGCGCTCCAGTCGCGAGGCCACACGGTGGCGATGACCGGCGACGGCGTCAACGACGTCCTCGCGCTGAAGGACGCCGACCTCGGCATCGCGATGGGCGCCGGCAGCCCCGCCACCAGGGCCGTCGCGCAGGTGGTGCTGCTGGACAACCGGTTCGCGACGCTGCCGCACGTGGTCGGCGAGGGCCGCAGGGTGCTGGCCAACATCGAACGGGTCTCCGGCCTGTTCCTCACCAAGACCTTCTACGCCATCGTGCTCTCGCTGATGACCGGTGTCGCGGGCATCATGTTCCCGTTCGCGCCGCGGCACTCGACCCTGGTGAACGCGGTGACCATCGGCATCCCCGCCCTGTTCCTGGCGCTGGCGCCGACGATGGAGCGAGCGCGGCCCGGGTTCGTGCCCAGGGTGCTCCGCCTGGCCGTGCCGGCCGGAGTCGTCTGCGCGATCGCCGTGCTGCTGGCGTACTGGGCGGCGCGCGGCGGCACTCTGGAGCAGGACCGCACCTCGGCGGTGCTCGCGCTCTTCCTCACCACCTGGTGGGTGCTCGTGCTGGTCGCCAGGCCGCTCAACCGGTGGCGGATCGCCCTGGTCGCCGCCATGGCCGCCCTGTTCGCGCTGGCCGTGGCGGTGCCCGCGGTCAGGGACCTGTTCGCGCTGCGGCCGGGTGACCTCGGCGACGGCATGACCGCCGTCGCCATCTCCGTGGTGGCTGTCGCGGCGATCAGCGTGACGGTCAAGCTCGCCGGTACCCTTAGACCATGACCGACCCGCAGATAGTGCTCACCGAGCGCGTCCAGCAGGCGCTGGCGTCCGCGTTCGGCTCCGAGCACGCCGACGCAGATCCGCTGATCCGGCCCTCCCAGTTCGCCGACTTCCAGGCGAACGTCGCGATGAGCCTGGCCAAGCGCCTGCGACGGTCCCCGCGGGAGGTCGCCGAGGCCATCAGAGCCGAGCTGACCGACTTCCCCGGCACGGTGGAGGTCAGCGGCCCCGGCTTCCTCAACATCACGCTCGACGACTCGTGGATCGCCGGCGAGTCCTCGCACATGCTCACCGACCCGCGCCTCGGCGTCGGCACCATCGCGCCCGCCCAGACCGTCGTCATCGACTACTCCGCGCCCAACGCGGCCAAGGAGATGCACGTCGGCCACCTGCGCACCACGATCGTCGGCGACTCGCTGGCCCGCGTGCACGAGCGCCTCGGCAACCATGTCATCAGGCAGAACCACCTGGGCGACTGGGGCACCCCGTTCGGCATGCTCATCGAGCACCTGCTCGACATCGGCGAGGAGGCCGCCGTCGCGCAGCTCGAAGCTGGCATGGGGACGGAGTACTACCAGGCGGCCCGCGCCAAGTTCGAGAGCGACGAGGGGTTCAAGCTGCGCGCCCGCACGCGGGTGACCACCCTCCAGTCGGGCGATCCCGAGACGCTCCGGCTCTGGCACGTCTTCATGGACGCCACGGTGCGCTACTTCAACAAGATCTACGCCATGCTCGGCGTCACCCTCACCGACGCCGACATCGCCGGCGAGAGCATGTACAACCCGATGCTCGAGAAGACCTGCCAGGACCTGGAGTCCGCCGGCGTCGCCCAGATCAGCGACGGTGCGCTGTGCGTCTTCCCGCCCGGCTTCACCGGCTCCGACGACCAGCCGCTGCCGCTGATCATCAGGAAGAGCGACGGCGGCTACGGCTACGCCTCCACCGACATGGCGGCCATCCGCTACCGGGTGCACGACCTCAAGTCCGACCGCATCCTCTACGTGGTGGGAGCCGACCAGGCACTGCACTTCCGCATGGTGTTCGCCGCGGGCAGGCTGGCGAGCTGGCTGCCCGAGACCGTCGACGCCGAGCATGTGCAGATCGGCATGATGCTGGGCAAGGACGGGCGCAGGTTCAAGACCCGCTCCGGCGAGTCGGTCAAGCTGATGGACCTGCTGCAGGAGGCTGTCGACCGCGCCTCGCAGCGCCTGGCCGACCGGGGCTACGACGAGGCCACCCGCGAGGAGATCGCGCACGCGGTCGGCATGGGCGCGGTGAAGTACGCCGACCTGTCGGTCAGTCACGACACCGAGTACGTCTTCGACTTCGACCGCATGCTGGAGTTCCACGGCAACACCGGCCCCTACATGCAGTACGCCACCGCCCGGATCCGGTCGATCTTCCGCAGGGCGGGTGTGGAGCCCTCGGCGGCCACCGGGACTATCGTGCCCGCCGAGCCGGCCGAGCGTGCGCTGGCGCTGCACCTGCTGGGCTTCGGCGAGGTCGTCGGCCAGGTCGCCACCCACTCCGAGCCGCACCGGCTGTCCGCGTTCCTGTTCGAGGCGGCCAGTCTGTTCAGCACCTTCTACGAGCAGTGTCCCGTGGTCAAGGAGGGCGTCGACGCCGAGACCAGGGCGCATCGGCTGGCGCTGTGCGCGCTGACGCTGCGTGTGCTGGAGTCCGGACTGGACCTTCTGGGCGTCCCGATTCCCGCCCGCATGTAACACGCACTTAGCGCAAAGTCCCCCGTTCCGTCATGGGCGCGCCTCCACCTCGAAGGCGCGCCCAGCGCGTTAGGCTTTACGCGGTCATGAACTGAGGCCGATACGGGGGAGTTCTCTGCCTTGAGCACGGATCTGACTGCGAGCCCCCAAGCAGCGACGGAGCTGCGTCGCTATGCCGAGGCACTGCTGTCGCACCTGGCGGCCAACGGCACCGCGCCCCCCTCCGCCCCCGGCTTCGCCGACATCCCCGGTCACTGGCTGCCGCCCGCCGTGGAGGCGCTGGTGGCGATTCTCGGCGGTGACGATCCGCTGGAGCCGCTCAGTAAGGCGGCCGGCCGCGACCAGCAGCGCACTGCGCTCTTCCTCTGCCTGGCGCTGGCCGTGGCGGGGCACGGCAGCCGGGTCCACGCCTCCTGGCTCGGCACCGCCTTCGGCGACCTGTCGCTCGACCACCCGGTCACCCACGGCCAGCGCTCCCTCTGGCTCGCCGCGGCCAGGGGAGCCTACGGCCCGGCCGGCAAGATCTTCGTGCTTCGCAAGCTCGACGCGCTGGCGGTGCAGGAGCACGCCGACCCGCGGCAGTGGGTGCAGGCTCTCGCCCCCGGCGAACCGTCGGTCGTGGTGCCCCTCTCGCTCACCGACTTCCCCGAGATGGCGGAGATCCCCGAGCTGGCCAGGCCCGCCCAGGCGGCCGCCCGGCTGGCCCGCCTACGCGCCCGCTGCGAGGAGATCACCTCGACGCGCCAAGCCGACCACGACTCCTCCACCCCGCTGACCAACTCGGCCGCCAGCCCCGCCACGGCATGGGCCGAGGACGAGCCGCTGGCCGTGCTGCGATCGCTGATCGGTCTGGGCACCCCTCCCGGGCCGCTGGCCTCGCTCAGCTCGCATCTCCTCGACGACCTGCGCCCCGGCTCCGACCCGCACCTGACCGCGATCGCCCTCCATGTGGCGGCGCCGATACTGCGCGGCGTCGCGGAGGAACTCGAGGCAGACACCCGGCTGGAGCCACCGGCCACGGTGACCCTGGCGCTGCTCGGCCACCACATCAAGCTGCATCCCGAGGGCCCCGACGAGGGCTCGTTCGCCGCCGCGGAGGCCGCGGTCGTCGTCTCCGGCACCACGCCGCGCCGCCCGCCCTGGGGCGCCGCGCTGCTGATCCTGGCCGGTGTGGCCTGCCTGGCCGGCGCCGTACTCGCCACCCCGCTGCTCGCCCTGGCGGGAGCCGCCCCGCTCGGGCTCGCCGGCTGGCTGCTCTGGCGACGTCGCATGGCGGTCGAATCCGACGCCCGCTACGTGGCAGCGCAGCTCAGCGAGCTGCGGGAGCTGGCCGACGGCGCGGTATGGGCGCTGCACGCCTACGCCCGCGAAGCCGAGGGCCGCGCAAAGCAGGCCGCCGACGACTCAGCCGAACTCACCCGGCTGATCCGTCGCGGCCCGCGCGCGGCCTAGCTCGTCTCGATCTCCACGTGAGCCGGCGCCAGCAGGAAGACACGGTCGGCGATGCGCTCGATCCGGCCCTCGCAGCCGTAAGCCAGCCCCGCCGCGAAGTCGACCATCCTGGTCGCCTCGGGCATCGGCATCCCCGTCACATCCATGATCACAGTCTGGCCGTCGCGGAAGTACTGGCCGATCAACGGTGCGTCGTTGTACTTCAACGGCTGGACCATCACGATGCGTGACGACTCGATGCTCGAGCGCCACCTCCGCGCCGCCCGCTCCGTCGCGGGCATGTACTCCTCTTCGTACTGCCCGTCGTCGTCGTAGCCCTCGTCGTAGTGGTCGATCCCGCCCAGGCCAAGGTAGCCCGCTACCTTACGCACTGCCCCCATCGGCTTGTCCTTTCCTCAGGAACTCACCGCAATCGGCACGTCCCGACACATTGGACGGTAACCGACGATTCCGCGTTCGCCATGCGACACGCCCAGCACTAATTCCATTTTGTACGGCTAGCGTCCTGGTTTCACCTCGATATCCGGCCCCGTATAGCATCGGCCCATGCGCCTGTTCATCGTGGACGCCTTCACCGACACAGCATTCAAGGGTAATCCCGCAGCCGTCTGCCTGCTGGAGGATCCGGTTCCCGACGAGTGGATGCAGGCGGTAGCCACAGAGCTGGGCCTGTCCGAGACCGCCTTCCTGCTGGGCGATTCGCTGCGCTGGTTCACCCCGAAGGTCGAGGTCACGCTGTGCGGCCACGCCACTCTGGCGACGGCCCACATCCTGTATTCGACAGGCGCGGCGACCGGTCCTGTCGAATTCGTCACGGCCGGCGGAACCCTCACGGTGAATCGCAACCTCGACGGCATGATCACGATGGATTTTCCGGCCAAGGAAGTGACACCCGCCACAGTTCCGGAGGGATTGGAAAAAGCGCTCGGCGCGACTGCGGTGCGGGTCGGAAGGAGCAACCTCGACCTGCTGGTGGAGCTCGATTCGGAAGACACGGTGCGATCCCTAGCGCCCGACATCACCGCTCTGGCGGCCGTGGACGCTCGGGGAATCATCGTCACGGCGGCCGGCTCGGCGACGGATTTCGTCTCCCGCTTCTTCGCGCCCAATGTCGGCGTGCCGGAGGATCCGGTGACGGGCTCGGCACACTGCGCCCTGTCCCCGTACTGGTCGGCCAGGCTGAGCAGGCGAACCCTGATCGGCGCACAGCTCTCGGCCCGGGGAGGCCGTGTCGAGGTGACGCTCGACGGCGACCGCGTCCATCTCGCGGGTCGCGCCGTCACCGTCCTCTCGGGCACCTTGCACATCTAGCCTCCCAGCAACCACTTGACTCCGTGGCTGCCCCGTAACGCACCGTGAATCACCTCAACACGCGTCACGATTCTGCATCGTTCCATGCCGGGGCGTGAAAGTGCAGACTTCTGCCCCTGTATCGGAACCCCAGACCGCTAGACGCGTGCCGGAACGGGGATGGATAGTCGTCATCGCCGCGCGGCGCCACCACGGCCGGCTCGGCCTCCACCTCCCGCGCGGCACGCACGGCCCCGGCCAGCCCTGCCGGTGGTGCTCGGGAACCGAGCCCTCCGGCTCGAGCACCACCGCCTTGCCGACGCCGTCCAGCCGGAGCAGGCAGTAGGACACGATGCCGCGCTCAAGGGCGATGGCGTAGTCGGTGAGGATCGCCGCGTAGGGGCCGGGCACTGCGACGGCCCGCGTCCGGGTGGTGTCTCCGGAAGTAGGTGGGAGCAGGGCGTCGAAAGCAGTTGACCTCTTCGAAAAGGCACTTTCATGCCCCTTCACCGGTGATCCGGTGCGCGTCGGCGATGGGGTGTCAACAGGGTCAGGTTTCACGGCTCCAGACGGGTGAGGTCGAGCTGGGCCAGCCGGTCGGGGTCGGACAGGATATCGATTGTGGCGATCCTTCCGTCGGAGATGGTGAAGCTCATGACGGAGATGAGCTGGTCGTCGATGGTGTTGACCAGGCCGGCGAGGCCGTTGACGAGCGCCGGGTGGGTGGCGGCGCTGGTAGCCATGCGCTGGAAGGTGGCGAGCTGTCCGGCCACGGCCGCCGCGCCACGGATGACCTTCATGCCGCCGGTGAGCATCCCGCCGTCGGCCCGCAGCACCACGTCGGGGTCGAGGATGGACACCAGCGCGGCGAAGTCGCCGCCGCGGGCGGCAGCGAGGAACGCGTCCACCACCCGGCGCTGATCGGCCAGATCGGGGTCGGGGTTCGGGACTGCGCCGCGGACGCGCTGGCGGGCGCGGCTGGCGAGCTTCTTGGCTGCCACGGGGGTGCGGTCCACGATGGGCGCGATCTGGTCGAACGGCAGGCCGAACATGTCATGGAGCACGAACGCCAGCCGTTCGGCCGGGGTCAGGGACTCCAGCACGACCAGCAGCGCCAGGCCCACCGAGTCGGCCAGCAGCACTTCCTGCTCCGGATCGGCGGCATCCGCACGGCTGATCACCGGATCGGGCAGGCGCTCCTCCAGTGACTCCTCACGCCGGAACTTGCGGGCGCGGAGCATGTCCAGGCACACCCGGCCGACCACGGTGGTCAGCCAGCCACCGAGATTGTCGATGTCACCCGAGTCCGAACGCGCCAGCCGCAGCCATGCCTCCTGTACCGCGTCCTCGGCCTCGCTCAGTGAGCCGAGCATGCGGTAGGCGACCGCCTTCAGATGGGGACGGTGCCCCTGGAACTGGTCGGCCAGAAAGTCATGGGGCGTCACGATCGCATTCCTCTCCATCGGCAAACGTCATACCGGTGACGCATCAAACCAGCCAAAGGTGACCGCGAACGCACCCGGTCACCTTTCCTCTGGACCATCCGTCATGCCGGCGACCAACACTCACTCACGAAGGGTTGCCGACGATGAGCAGGATGGATGTCCACGGAACGGTCGCGGACGGCTTCGAGCAGGTGCGCGAGGAGTTCGCCGCGGTGGTGGCCGAGCAGGACGGCCAGGTGGGCGCGCAGCTGACGGCCTACGCGCACGGCCGGCCGGTGGTGGACCTGTGGGCCGGGGACGAGGTGAGCGGCGACACGCTGACCGGCGTCTACTCCTCGACCAAGGGCGCCGCGACGCTGGTGGCGGCGCTGCTGGTGCAGGAGGGGGTCCTCGATCTCGACGAGCCGGTGGCCCGGCACTGGCCGGAGTTCGCCGCCGTCGGCAAGGACGGGATCACGCTGCGGGACGTGCTCACCCACCGCTCCGGCGTCATCGGCGTCGACGGCGGGCTGTCGGCGGCCGATCTCGCCGACGACGCGGTGATCGCGCGCCGCCTGGCCGGGCAGCGGCCGTACTGGCGCCCCGGGTCGGCCTACGGCTACGGCGGGTTCGTCACGTTCGCCATGGTGAACGAGGTGATCCGGCGGGTGACCGGGCAGTCGCTTCAGCAGGTCTACGACGAGCGCATCCGCCTCCCCTACGGGCTGGACCTCTACCTGGGGTTGCCCGAGGCCGAAGAGGAGAGGTTCCGGCCGATCCAGTGGTGGACGGCCACACCGGAGCAGGAGGCCGCGTTCTGGTCGAACGTGCCGGGCCCGTACAGCATCCTCGGCATCGGCTACGGGCTCAACAGCACGCCGCCGCTGGACCAGGTGGCCTTCGCCAACACCCGCACCGTCCGCGCCAACGGTCCGGCGTCGGCCGGCGGAGTGGGCAGCGCGCGCGGCCTGGCCGGCCTGTACGCGGCGGCCGTCTGGGGCATCGACGGACGCCCCCCGCTGCTCAAGCCGGACACCGTCGGCGAGTTCTCCATGCTGCATTCCACCGCTCGCGACCTGGTCCGCGGCGACCAGGGCAACTACGCGCTCGGGTTCCAGGCCAAGGGCTTGCAATATGCGTTCCTCAGCGCCAACGCGTTCGGCCACGACGGTTCGGCCGGCTCGGAGGCCTTCGCCGACCCGCGTAGCGGCATCGCCTTCGGCTACACCCGGCGCCGTTTCGGATTCGGCTGGTCCTACCCCGAGCACGACCGGCTCGCCGCTGCCGTTCACCGCGCCGCCACCGCCGCCTGAGGAGCTTCAGATGAGTACGCACACCGCCCCCCGTCCTGGGAGAAGCGGCCTGGCGCTGCTGGTGATCGCCGCCGCGCAGCTGCTGATGGTGATGGACGGCACCATCGTGACCGTGGGCCTGCCCGTCATCGGAACCGGGCTCGGCATCGCCGAGACCGACCTGGACTGGGTCCTCACCTCCTACGCCCTGGCCTTCGGCGGCCTGCTGCTGGCCGGCGGCCGCGCCGGCGACCTGTTCGGCCGGCGCAGGATGTTCCGCGCCGGACTGGTCGTCTTCCTGGCCGCCTCCCTGCTGGGCGGCGTGGCCGGTAACGGAACCGTGCTGATCGCCGCCCGAATCCTGCAGGGCGTCGGCGCCGCGATCGTCGCTCCGGCCGCGCTGTCCCTGCTTGCCGACACCTTCCCCCCCGGCCCGGAACGCAACAAGGCGCTCGGCGTGTACGGCGCGATGGGCGGCTTGGGCTCGGTTGTCGGCCTGCTGCTGGGCGGCGCGCTCACTGAGTACGTGGGCTGGCGCTGGATTATGTTCGTCAACATCCCCATCGCGCTCCTGGTCCTGGCCGGAACATTTGCCCTGGTGCCCGGCACCCGGGAGCGCGGCGGACTCGACCTGCCCGGCGCGGTCACCGTGACGCTCGCCCTCGGCTCGCTGGTGTACGCGATCAATCTGGCCGGCTCGCACGGCGTCGGCGACGGGCCCACCCTGACCTTCGGCGCGGTCGCCGTCGTGCTGCTCCTGGCGTTCCTGGCCATCCAGCGCACCGCGCGCAGCCCGATGCTGCCGTCAGGCGTGCTGGCCGCCCGCGGCAGGCTCGGCGCCAATCTGGTCATGCTGCTCATGGGCGCCGGGCAGCTGGCCACCTTCTACTTCCTCACCCTGTACATGCAGACGATCAAGCAGTACTCGCCCATGATCACCGGCCTGGCGTACCTGCCGTTCGCCATCGGCATCGGCATCGGCTCCGGTGTCATCGGCCCCAGGCTGCAGGCCCGCACCTCCACCCGGATCGTCCTGGCGACCGGGATGACGGTGGCCGCCGCGGCGATGGGCTGGTTCAGCCTGCTGACCCCGGACCAGAACCCCCTGTTCGTGCTCCTGCCCGCCGAGCTTGTCGGCGGCATCGGCCTGGGCATCGGCTTCGTCGCGGCCACCATCGGCGGCGTGCAGGGCGTCGCCCCGCACGCCTCAGGCATCGCCTCCGGCCTGATCAACACCAGCCAGCAGATCGGCGGCGCCCTCGGCCTGGCCCTCCTGGCAGGCATCGCCGTCACGGCCACAACGAGCCAACCGCAGGGCACACCCCTGCACGACGCGCTCACCAGCGGCTACACCGTCGGCATGCTCGGCGCGGGCGGCTTCTACCTGGCCGCGATCCTCACCGCCGTCCTCCTCCTGCGCCCTCGACCCACGAACCGGGACACCGAGCCCACACCGGAAACCCTCGGCAGCAAGCCCGGATGAAATCGACCGCCTCACCGGTCACCTTCGCCCCGTGCGATCCGTCAGAGCAGCGATCCACCACTTGAAACCCAGAAGGGAAACCCACCATGACCACTACCGAGTCGCGCCTGCCCAACCCCGCCGTGCTCGTCCCCGATCTCAAGGACATCGGCGGCGCCCTGTACAAGGCGACCGGGAACGGCACGATCCCGCAGACCACCATCAGCCTGGTACAGCTGCGCGCCGGTCAGATCGTCGGCAGCACGTACCTGACCGTCCTGCACACCGGCAACCTCCGCAAAGCCGGCGCCGCCGAGGAGAGCATCACCGCCGTAGCCTCCTGGCGGGACGCGCCCTACTTCACCGACGCCGAACGCGTCGCGCTGGAACTGGTCGAATCCGTGCTCACCCCGAACCCGTCCGGCGAGCGCGTCCCCGACGAGCTGTATGCCCGGGCGTCCGAGCAGTACGACGACAAGGCGCTCGCCACGCTCATCATGGCCATCGGCCAGGTCTCCTTCTTCCTCCCCCTGGCCCTCATCGGCAAGCCGCTGCCGGGTGTGTCGCCGGCGGAGCAGTGGAGGCAGTAGACACCCCGAGATGCTCAGGGCGGGCACACCACCGGGTCCGCCCTGAGCAGGGCCAGGCCGAAGCCGGCCAGGCTCGTCCGACACCCCGAGCCAGTGTCACGCGCTGTCGCTGGTGGTAGTGCTTGACGAGGTCGTCCCAGACCTGATCGGGGATGGCGTCGCCGGACTGGTCGTTCATGCGTGCGGTTGCTCGCTTAACCAGCTCGGCCCGCCGCTCGGCGGCCGCGTCGTCGTCGCTGACCGGCACGAACGCCGCCACGGTCTCCACCGCGGGCGGCCAACCTCTCGCGCGGCCACCTCCTCGATCGCCTTCCGCACCTCCACCAGCGACACCAGCCGCTCCTCGGTCGCCTCCGGGCCCGACGTGGCGCGGCTGTGGGGTGCTGCGGGTGCGGGGGTGGACACGATGGTCTCCACCCCCGCACGGGCTCAGCTGACGGCCAGCCGCAGTGCGTGCGGGGCGGACAGGATGGTCTCTACCCCCGCACGGGTTCGACTGGGGGTCAGCCGCAGTGCTCGAACTGGCTGTCGTACTTCGCCGAGCCGATGGCGCCGCCCCACTTGACGCACGTCCGGGGGGCCTTGGCCCGGACCGGGCCGGCGTAGTACTGGTAGGTGCCGGCGTCGGTAACACGCTTGCTGCCCTTGACCTCCAGATACGCCGTGGCGCTGACCTTGCCGGCGCCACTCTTGCGTACGGCGGTGACGCAGTTCTGGCCGGTGGCGTTGGAGTAGAGCAGGTAGACGGTGCCCTGGGAGCCGAGGGCGGCGGAGTCGACGCGCTTGAAGCCGGAGCCGCAGATCTGCTCCGGGCTGTAGCGAGGAGAGCCGGTGTTCGGATTGGCGGGCTCGGTGTTGGTGCCGCCGTCGCAGCCGTTGTTGGACTTGATCTTCTGGCCCGGATACTGGAAGCCGGCACCGTTGAAGGAGGCCCGGACGATCTTCCCGCTGGACGTACGCTGCTCGTAGTGCAGGTGGGCGGCCATCTTGTACTTGGCCGAGGTCTTCCCCAACTTGCCGATCTCCTGCCCCTGGCCGACGTTGGCCCCCACGGAGACGAGCCTCTTGTCCAAGTGGGCGTAGAGGGTGACGCTGCCGTCAGAGTGGCGGATCTTGATCACGTTGCCGAAGCCATCAGTGGTGCGGTACTCGGACATCACCACCTTGCCCGGAGCCGCGGCCACCACCGACCTGCCGAGATCGCGGTCTCCGTCGGTCGCGGTGCCGTTGAAGTCGATCTCATAGCCGGTGTGGGCGGAGCTGCCACTGCTGCCGACCCACGTCTCACCGCACGGGAAGGGAACCTGGTAACGAGGGGCGGCGGCACTCGCACTCGCTGTGCCGACAGTGCTCATACCGACCAAGGGGAGAACGGCGCCACAGAGGCCCGCGACAAGAATCTTCATCCGCATGAGGAAAGGCTGCCATCCCGATGATCGCAACGTCTAGATCATTCGTAGAGAGTTCACACAACCAGTCGATATTTGTCGATACCGTCGCCGATTTGGAACATATCGTGATTTACGGCTAGCGGAATGTGATGATCGACGCTCTCCACGCTTACTGTCAACGACGCTCGAATCCTGACCCCCTATCGACGTCTGAAAGTTGACCCCCTGGCGTTGATGTTGATTCTGGATTGTCGCTAATGGTCGTTGTTGGTCTCGGCTGCGGGGACGCGGCCGAGGTCGCGGTTCTTCAGGCGGTAGCTGTCTCCTTTCAGGCTGATGACCTCGGCGTGATGGACGAGGCGGTCGATCATGGCGGCGGCGACCACGTCGTCGCCGAACACCTCGCCCCACCGGCCGAAGGGCTTGTTGGAGGTGACGATCAGCGAGGCGCGTTCGTAGCGGCTGGAGACCAATTGGAAGAACAAGTTGGCGGCCTCGGGCTCGAACGGGATGTAGCCCACTTCATCGACGATCAGCACGGGGACGCGGGCCAGCTTGACCAGCTCGTCTTGAAGTCTGCCGGTGGCGTGGGCGGCGGCCAGGCGGTCGACCCATTGGGCGGCGGTGGCGAAGGCAACTCGGTGCCCGGCCTGGCAGGCGCGGATGCCCAGCCCGATCGACAAGTG
>NZ_JBAHWD010000054.1:0-35550 GCF_037044575.1 Nonomuraea sp. LPB2021202275-12-8
TGAACAGCGCCTCGATGCTTTCGTCGTCGAGGCCGGCCCTGCGAGCCCTGGCCAGCCAGCGCCGCAGGTCTTGACGCAGCGGGCCATGCGCAGCCAGCGAGGCGTCGGTCAGCGTCTTGGTCACGAACGTCCCCACGCCCGGCCGGGCCGCCACCAAACCCTCGTGCTCGAGTTCCCGGTAGGCCTTGAGGACGGTGTTGGGGTTGATCGCCAGCCGCGCAACCACCGCCTTGACGGTCGGAAGCTGGTCGCCCTCACGCAGCAGACCGAGCCGCAGCGCCTGCCGTACCTGCTGGACCAGCTGCAGGTACGGCGAAACACCCGACCTGCCGTCCAGATGGAACTCGATCAATGAATGCTCCATTTATCTAGCCTGCTAGCACTTTAGACTCCTAAGTGTTAAAGGATCATAAAGATCGCCGTATCCGGGTGAACGGGACGGGGTCGGCGAGCTCAGCGCGATTGATCGGCGCGGCGCTCTACCACCGCCGCCCGAGAGCGTGCGGCGGCTCGTGGAGGACGCCGACACGGTCATCATGACGGGGCAAGAAGTGGTCCCACTCCACGGCCGAGGTCACCCGCACCGCCCCGGCGAGCGGCGGCGACCAGGACAAGATCACCGCCGACAACCTCTATCCGCGCTGGGAGGGCTTCCTGAAGCCCAACGACATCGTGGTGGCCGAGACCGGCGGTCGGCGCGGCCCTGGCGGCCGACAGGGACCAGCGGGTGGTGCTTATCACCGGAGACGGCCCTCATCAGCTCACGGCTCAGGAGATCTGACAGTTCGGCCGCTACGGCCTGCGCCCGGTGGTGTTCCTGCTGAACAACAGCGGCTACCTGATCGAGCGCCTGCTGTGCGAGCACCCGGACAGCGTCTACAACGAAGTCGCCGACCGGCGCTACTCGGAGCTCCCGCAGGCCCTCGGCTGTGAGGGCTGGTTCACCGCCAGGGTGTGAGCTCGACCAGGCCATGAAGACTGCCTCCAAGGTCAAGAGCTCGAGATCATGACCGGCACCTTCGAGGCCCCGCCGCTGGCCACCGAGCTCCACGACAACATCGCAACGCTGTACGGCTGAGCCCGGGCTTCAGGGCCACATCGGTCCCTCGTCAGCCGGCGGTCATCCCGCCGTCGATCGCGAGCGCGGCTCCGGTGATGAACCTGGCTTCGTCGCTCAGCAGGAACGCCACGAACGCCGCGATCTCGTCCGGCTGGGCGATCCGCCCGACAGGGGTGCATCGCCCCGGCGGCGCGCAGGGCCTCCTGCGGTGTCGGGCCCATGTTGGCCCGCGTCAGCGGAGGGTGTCGACGCCGCCGGTGGTCAGGGCGTTGATCCGGATGCCGTCCGCGGCGCTGTCGAGCGCCGCCGACCGGGTGAGCCCGACCACGCCGTGCTTGGCGGCGCCGTAGGAGGCCATGCCCGCTTGCCCGATGACGCCAAGGACGGAGGCGTTGTTCACGATCGCGCCGCCGCCGCTCGCCCGCAGCGCGGGGATCTGGTGCTTCAGGCCGAAGAAGACGCCGCTGAGGTTGAGCGCCATGTCGGCGTGCCAGGCGTCGCCGTCGATGTCGGTCACCGGGCCGATCGCGGTGGCGGCGCCGACGTTGTTGAACGCGCCGTCGAGCCGGCCGTATCGGCTCACCGCCTGCCGGACAGTTCCGCCATCTCAGCCTCCACCGTCACGTCGGCCGGGATGAAGGCGGCTTCCCGGCCGACGGCGCGGAGGTCGGCCACCAGCGCGTCGCCGGCCTCCTTGCCGCGTGCGGCCAGGACGACTTTCGCGCCCTCGGCGGAGATCCGCTCGGCGGCGGCACGGCCTATGCCGGAGGTGGCGCCGGTGATCAGGATGACTTTCTCTGCGAGTCGTATACTGCGGACCATGGCGCATCCGATCACCACGCTGGACGACGCCGAGCTGTGCGACCAGCGCCGCGCCCTGGTCCGCGATGTGCTCGAACGGATCGGTGACAAGTGGTCGGTGGTAGTCATCTGCCAGCTGAGCGACACCACCCGACGGTTCAACGAGCTGAGCCGGATGAGCGAGCCCATCACCAAACGCATGCTCAGCGCGACACTGCGAGGGCTGGAGCGGGACGGCCTGGTGACGAGGACCGTCCACGACACCAAACCCCCGCGAGTCGACTACGCGCTGACCCCGCGCGGGTTCAGCCTGCTCGAGGTCGTACGCGCCCTGGCCGGATGGGCGGAGGACAACGCCGCCGGCATCCTGGACTCGAGGACGACCTTCGACGCCCGATGACCTCGGGGGCCGGCGTGGTCAGCTGGGCCGGCCGGCAGGCATGATACTGACCTGCGACAGGCTCGCCACGCACCCGACCCTCCACGCGGCCGGTGCGGCGTACGGGGGTGGCGAGCGTGATGTCCGCGTGCACGGGGCCTCCTGCATCGGGGTCGCGAGCATCTCCGCCTGAGGTTGAACTTCATCCACTTGGGGCTGGGCGACGAATACCGGGTGTCCGCTAAGTCGATCCGATCCTGGGGGTACCTCAGTTCGACCTGCTCGGCTTCGGACTCGCAGGTGACGATGACGCCCCACACGGTCGGCGGCCTCCGCGTCCGCGTCGCTCCGGGAGGTCCAGCGGCCCCAGGTGGCCGGCTACGCGTTCGAAGGGACCGTGACCCGCAGTGGAGGCCAGGTCAGGCGTGCGGGTTCGGGCTGACGTGCGCGTCCGGCACCTTCTCGCGGGCGATGGCGGCGTGCACCCGGCAGGCCAGTTCAGAGCAGCCCATGCCCGGTAGCTCGACCCGCATCTGGTGCAGGCTGTCCTGATCACAGGGCCGTCCGTCGTCGAGCAGCTCGACGGCGAACTCCTCGCTGCCGCCCCTGCGGATCAGCTCACAGACCGAGCCGAAGCGGGTGGCGTTGTCAGCGAAGGACTTGGCGCTCGCCAGCGCGTTGCGCAGGCTGCCCAGGTGCCGGCGGGCGGCCGGATGCAGCAGCCGGTCCTTGTCAGTGGCGAGTGCGGTGACCTCGCGCTGCAGCTCGGCTACAGCCTCCAGCAGCTCCATCAGATACAGGCCCGCCTCGCCCTCCCGCTCGATGAGCTCGTAGGCGTCCTCGCGCCGCTGGCACGGGTCGGCGGCGCGCGCGACGGGCCCGAGCCGGCCGGGGGTGGCGAGCTTGCGTGATTGCAGCGTCAGCACCGGCGTGAACAGCAGCGACCGCGTGCCTTCCGCGTCAGCTTCGCCGGTGGCGATGGGCTCGCCGGGCCCGGCCAGCGCACCTGTCTCGTTCAACGGCAGGTGATCGACGCGCGCCACCACAGCCCAGCCGCGTGTGTCACCGGGGTCATGGCCTGGCTCGACCTCGTCGAAGTCGAGGAGGATCGGGGTGCCCTCCGGAAAGCGCATGGCGACGGCGGCCAGCACATCGGTGGTGGCCACGATACCGAGATGCCCGTCCTGCACACACTCCCCCTACCTTGAGGCCGATGGCCGCAGATCGGCCGGCACCTCCGCCGAACGCGTCCGCCGCCCCAGCTCGGCACTGGACTGGCGCATCGGCGTGGATTGTCGACGGACTCGGCCCATCGTGGTGCCCGCGATTGTGAGCGTATCGGGAATGACAGGCGTCGCCTTGCCCTCCCGGTTCCAACCGCGGAGTCATCCGCGCCCCCAATGCGTGACGACGTACCGGCAGCGAGGCGCCTTCGACGGCCAGCAGGCGGGCCGGCCGCCACTCAACTACCCGGTCGGCATCGACCCCCTGGCGCACGAGGGGGCACCCTAGGAGTGAGGAACCCGTTACGGAAGGTTCACGTATGGACAGCCAAGCCAACGGGAGGCCGGTAGGCGTCCTGGACCACCCCGTCGCCGGAATGGCCCCGTGGATCATCTTCTCCGTGCTCGTCGGCCCCGGCCGGTTCGAGCTTTCCGTGCTACTTGCGCTGACCGTGTCCATTCTTCTCCTCATGGCGAGCCGGGTCGTCCGGCGGGGCGGTTCCCTGAAGCTGCTCGAGGTCGCGGAGGTGGTCTTCTTTGCCGCCTTGGCGGCTGTGGGCCTGGTCGCGAGCGCGGGCACCCGCCGTTGGTTGGAGACGTACGCGAGTGAGGTGTCGAACATCGCGCTGGTCATGATCGCCTTCGGTTCCATGGCGGTGCGGATGCCGTTCACCCTCCAGTACGCCCGCGAGCAGGTCGACCGCGCGCACTGGCACTCGACGGAATTCCTCCGTACCAACTACGTGATCACCGGCGTCTGGGGGCTGGCGTTCCTGGTCGCGGCGGTCGCGGGTGGCTACGGGGATCTCGTCCTGCGCGATCCGGACAATGTCTGGACCGGCTGGATCATCCAGATCGCCGCGATCATCGCTGCCGTGCGTTTCACGACGTGGTATCCCGGCGTGGTGCGGACCCGCGTCCGGCGGGCGCGTGGTTCGGGCCAAGGCGCCTGAGCCCCCTCGGGAGGACCGGCGCGGCGCACCGCGCCATGCCCGACACCTCTGGCGGGCCCGGTTGATGATCGCGACATCGACGACAGCAGCGCGGATCGCGACCGCGTAGACATCGGCGTGCGGCTGTTGCGGACCGCCATGGCCGAGGTTGTCCCAGCAGGCGCCCGTCCGCCCGAGTACGGTCGCCTCGTCCCACCCGATTGGCGCGAGGTCGGGATGACCAAGCGTGCCGTCGAGGACCGCATGGCCGTACTGGAACGGACCGGCGCCCGGCCGCTCGTCGAACGACTGCGTCTGGAGTGGCGTCCCGGAACGCCGATCCCCGAGCCGAGCGGGCGCCTGGCGTTCCGGCCGGTCCGCGACACCGAGGAAATCCTCTCCCTCATGACTCTGGTCCTGGACGGGACGCTCGACGCGCACAGCGGCGACGACCTGACCCGGATGTCCCCCGCGAGGCGGCCGTCAGACACTTTGACGACGAACTCGCGCACTACCGGAGCCCGCGGGACTGGTGGCGGATCGCGACGCTGCCGGACGGCGAGCCGGTGGGGGTCGTCACCCCGGCCCGCAACGACTACAACCCCATCATCGGCTACCTCGGCGTTCTGCCCGCACACCGGGGCACCGGCTACATCGACGACATCCTTGCCGAAGGCACCCGTATCCTCATCGCGCAGGACGTCCCGCGCATCCGAGCGGCCACGGATCTTGGCAACACTCCCATGGCGAACGCCTTCCAGCGCGTCGGATACGTCAATTTCGAACGCACGATCAACATGACCTGGGACTGAGCCAGGCATCGGGCGGGGAGGCCGCGAACGACCTCCCCGCCGAGCTCGGCCGCATGCGGAAAGCCCTTCAGACGGGCGCCACACTCGCTGTCCGGGGCCTCGTGCAGGGCTTGCCGCCCATAGCCGTCCCGCCGTTCCTCACCCCCCGGCGCCGGGGTCCAGGTACCGGGTTTGGGGCGATTCAACGAATCGGGGGTCAAGGTCGTCTACGTGGTGACGGACCACGGAAAGGCGAAGCCAGGTGGAAGAGGACCCTGTGACCGTAGAGCCGGAACGTGATCTCTCCCGGGTCATCGGACGCGCGGTGGAGCGCGCGCCGCAGGCCCCGGGCGACTACTCGGCGCGGATTCTGGCCCGCTCCAGGCGCCGCCGGGCCCGCACGCAGGCCCTGCTCGCGGCGGCGGCCGTGGTGCTCGTCGTGGGAGGGGGCGCCGTGGCCGTACAGGGGGTGTTGGGTGGCGAGCCCCCGGTGGCGGCCACCCCCACACCCGAGGTGACGCCGTCCCCGATGATGACCATGCCCGCCCCCGTTGCCGAGATGTGGCCGGAGGCGGTCCACACCATCCCATGAAGCTCCCCAACGGCCGCAAAGGCCGCCCGCTGACCCTGATCGACGATCGCACGCTCCTGCTGGAGACGGGGCAGAGCTTCGAGAATGCCGACGCCCTCCACACCTACGACCTCGAGACCGGCAAGACCCGGAAGATGACCGACATCCGCACGCCGAAGGGCGTGTTCGCCTCGGGTTACGCGGTGGGTGGGGGGCGGATCGTCTGGCAGACGATCGACAACATGAAAACGAGCTTCTGGTCGGCGCCGCTCTCGGGCGGGCAGCCCACCGCGGTCGGCACCGACACGCCGATCAAGGGGCGCGGCGACGGGCTCGTCGTGGCCGGCGACAGGATCGCCTTCTCCCTCCACGAGGGCGGCGTCTTCACGCTCCCGTTGGAGGGCGGCGCAGTGACCCCCGTACGGGTCGCCGAACGCCACCACATCCTGCGGTGGCCGTGGGTGGGCACCCCGCGCCGGACAACGAGCCCAGCTTCCAGGAAATCCTCAATGTCGAAACGGGGCAGACCAGCAAGGCGCTCGTCCGACTCGATGAGGAATTCGTGCGCTGCGGCGTGACGACGTGCGCCGGCCGGAGCTCCTTCTACCGCCTGCGGGACGGCTCCCAGGAACGGGACCTGCCACAGTCCGCGATGGGGTTGGTCCACGACCGTTTCATGACCGTCCATCTGGCTCCCGCGCGCGGCCAGGCGCTGCTCGACCTGACCACCGGCCGCTCCGGCGACCTCGGCTTGCGCCCGGACGCCAAGGGACAAGGAATCAGCGTCCAACCGGGCCTCGATCCCTACGATCGGCTGATCGCGTACGAGCTGAAGGGCCAGTACGTGATCATCGACCTCGCCAGGATCCGCTGAGGCGACCTGGGCGGTTGACGAGCCTGGTGGGGGCTGCCTCTGGCCGGACCCGTTGGGGTTCGGACCGGCCGCGTGGCGACGGAGCCGCGAGCCCTACGCTGGTGGTTCTCCGAGGAGATCGCCGGAAAATTCAGGGAACCGGCGTCCGTGCCCGCGGCAATCACTGATGTCAGCTGAGATCCGAAAGGCAGGTACATGCGACATCAGAGCGGCCAGGCGTCCGCCACGCCCGTGACGGACGACGCCACGGTGATCGCTCAGTCCCGGCACGACCCTGAGCACTTCGCCGTCCTCTTCGAACGGCACGCGCCGGTCCTCAAGCGCTACGCCGTCCTGCGGCTGGGCGCGGACGTGGCCGACGACATCGTGGCGGAGACCTTCATCGCGGCGTTCCAGCAGCGCGCCGCCTACGACCTGACCCGCCAGGACGCGCGGCCATGGCTGTACGGCATCGCGACCAACCTCGTCGGACGGCACCGCCGCCGCGAGATCACCCTGTACAAGGCGCTGAGCCGCAGGGGCGCGGACCCGGCGGACGAGCCGTTCACCGAGCAGGTCCACGAGCGGGTGGCTGCCGACCGGCTGCGGGGCAGGCTCTCGGGGGCCCTCGCCAGCCTGCCGGCCGGGCACCGGGACGCGTTGCTGCTGGTCACCTGGGGCGAGCTCAGTTACGAGCACGCCGCCCAGTCGCTCGGCGTGCCGGTGGGGACGGTGCGCTCGCGCGTCAACCGGGCCCGCCAGAAGCTGCGCCGCAAGCTCGGCGACATCGATCCCACCCTGTGAGGAGGAGTTCCACCATGGACGAGATGACCTTGCTGAACCGGCGGCGGGACGAGGTACCGCTGCCGACGGACCTGAGCGCGGCGGGGAACCGGCTGCTCGCCGAGATCCGCCGCACCCCTGACGCCCGCCCCAGGCGGGCCGCCCGCCCGCGCCGGCGTGGCGCGCTGGTGAGCGCCTTCGGCCTGGCCGCTGCCCTGGCGGTGGCGGCAACGCAGCTCGGGGGCACCGCCGCCGCACCACCGAAGTCGCCCGCCAAGCAGCCGACCAGCGCCGCCGCGGTGCTGGAGAACGCCGCGCTGGTGGCCGAGAAGACGGAGGCGACCGCGATCCGGCCGGACCAGTGGTTCTACATGAAGGAGTCACAGCCGGTCGACTCCTTCCCGGTGTACGAGCACTGGAGCCGGATGGACGGCCTCATGCAGGCTCTGCGGGAGAGCGACGGCAAGCTGAAGGTGACCGAATCGGAGAAGGGCCCGACGAACTCCGCCAAGACCCAGCGCGAGGTGGAGGCCCTGCCTGACGACCCGGACGCGATGCTGCGGCACTTCCACGAGCTCAAGCGGAACCTCGCGGCCCTGTCGATCTGCGAGCCCGAGTGCCCGCCGGGCAGCGAGCAGGACCGCCGGGCCTATGGCGCGATCCAGTGGTACCTGAAGTACGGGCCGCTCATCCCGCCGGACACCGCCGCGACGATGTTCAGGGCGATGGCGAAGATCCCCAGTGTCAAGATCGAGGAGAACGTCGCCACCGCCGAAGGCCGCCTGGGCCTCGCGGTCGTCCTGGACTTCGGCGAGGCAGGCAAGGGCTACACCATCCTCGACCCCCAGACCTACCGCTACCTGGGCGTCAAGAGCGTGCGCGGCGATCACACCATGGCCATGTCCGTCCTGGACTCCGGCATCGTCGACAAGCCAGGCGACACGCCCTGACCCGGCTTTGGAACGGAATCCGGCGTTGATGTGGTTCGCGCTGGTCAGCAGGGTGTCTCGCTCGCCCGCCCGAACGCGGTTGGCGCCGGATTCCGTTCCACCCCCTCGGGGGCGAATCTCCATCAGAGTCGGGGCGGTCCACGGTCCTGACGCCCCTCCGGTGCCGGCTATGGCAAGGGGCAACGCACGGCCCGGCCCTCTTCGGAGGGCCGGGCCCTTTCGCCCGTAGCTGTCAGCAGGTGTCAGCTCCGTCGAAGGTGCGGGGGCCTCGCGCCACTTGGGAGTAGATGGTCTGTCCTGGATCCACGGTGTGGCAGGAGCCGTCGGTTCCGCGCGCCCATTTGATCTTCAGTCGGAGTCGGTGGTCACAGTCGTTGCGGGCGTATCCGGTCTTGGTGATGCTTCCGGCCGTCTGCCAGACAGCCACGCACGAGGGTGCGTTGCCTGCTGGCGCTGCGGCCAGGGCTGGGCCGGCGGCGGTTATGAGGCATGCGGTGGTGGTGAGGGTGGAGAGGGCGGTTCTGAGAAGACGCACAGGGATCCTTCCGGGATGGAATACGTCGCCCTCCGATTAGTAATCGACTGACTACGTTCAGTCAACATGGCGCCCACGGCCTGCCCATCAGCGGGCGGCTCAGTTCGCGGGCGCGCGCGGAGCCCCGCCCAGAACGGTGCCAACTTCGACATAGTCACCGCGGACGGCTCTACGGCCTGGCGCTCGGGTCGCCGTCACCAGGGGCGAGATGGCGTGTTTTCGCAGGTGACCAGAGATGATTGCTCCGCGCCGCTCACGGACGGAGCGATCACCAGGCCACTACGATCAGTGACTGCCGATACACGTTGAGCAACAAGAGGAGATGCTGATGCTCTCAGCGCTACGCCGAGCCTCCGTCGTGGTCGCCGCCGGCGCCGCACTGGCCACCACGCTGGCCCTGCCCGCCGCTGCCAGCCAGGTCACAGCCCCGCCGCCTGGAGCCCCGGCCGGCGAACGGGCGAAGGAACGCGCCCTGCCGATGTTCAGCACTCTTATCCCGGTCGTCGAAAACCTGACGGCCAGGGCGACGACGACACCTCTGCTGGTCGTTCGGTAACAGCGCGCGCACAGGCACCACAGGGCCTTCCGTTCGCGTCCGCGCGATCGACCCGGAATGGAGCCACCCCAGGTCACAGCAGGTGATCTGGGGTCGCGCCGGGAGTGGATTCGGCGGGGATGCCGTCGGCCACCATGCTTCGTAGGGCAGGCGCTCGTGCTCGTCGATCCGGCGGCTCGCCGGTGCCCCACGGCCTGGGCGCCAGAGATAACGGGCACCGGGGTGAACAAGCGCCGCGGTCAGCAGCATCTCGGCCAGACCGGCAAACGCCTCGCGTCGCGCTCACCGACGCAGGCGGCTCGCCACAGCCCGGCGATGGCCCGGGGCCGCTCCAGCAGCCGGCGGACCGCCGTCAGCCGTCAGCCGTCAAGCGTCAAGCGTCAAGCGTCAAGCGTCAAGCGTCAAGCGTCAAGCGGGAGCATATGGTGAGCTCCCGGACGAACGCGGTGAGCGGGTGTTCGCGCTCCAGGTCGCCCCGCTGCTGCAGCGGATGGGACGTCGGCCAGGGGATCACCCCGAAGAGCTCTTCTCGAAGGCGGCTGCCGCTGCCTCGCTGACCTGGACGTCATCTGCGCCCTGCCCGGCTGGCGTCCCCTCCCGAACGTGATCCAGGCCCCGATGCAGGGGTCGGGGATCCTCGGTTCGGCACCTGGACAGCGAGAGGCCGCTGATGGGCCGCCGGTTGGGTGACCTGGAGCTTCCGATAATGCTGAAGTAAAATCCCGGTGTGGCTGGTCGATGACCCGGTTCGTAGTACTTGCAACCGTGGTGGCCAGCCTTCGGGGGGTGTGATGTGCAAGGTGTTCATCCATGCCGTGGAGCGATACGGGTGCTCCTTTTGCGATCTGGAGATCGTCGTCCGCCGCCGGTGAAAACCGGATGACAATGCACAGCACTTGCCGCAATGTTGGGCGCGGCCGATGAGTTTTGTCAGTGGTGCCGGTCAGTCTGTACATGACCACAACTTCTTGTGAGACCGAAGGCTGGGAAGCCAGCCATGATCATGTTTCGCCCGACAACCCCGATCGAGGTACCGTGTCCAGCCCACAGCTCGACTCACCCGCCAAGCCCGCGGCCGCTGCTTCAGGTCGCACGCCGGCCGTGATCCGGCTGCTGGTGCTCGCCACATTCGTGGTCATCCTCAACGAGACGATCATGATCAACGCGATCCCGCGGCTGATGGTGGCGCTGCACATCAGCGAGCAGACCGCGCAGTGGCTTTCGACCGCCTTCATGCTGACCATGGCCGCGGTCATCCCGATCACCGGATGGTTCCTGCAGCGGGTGTCCACCCGCCGCGCGTACGCCACCGCGATGGCTTTATTCCTGACCGGTACGGCGTTGGCCATCGTCGCGCCGTCGTTCGAGGTGCTGCTGGGCGCCCGCATCATCCAGGCGTGCGGGACGGCCGTGATGATGCCGCTGCTGATGACCACACTGATGCAGGTGGTGCCCGAGGAGGACCGGGGCCGGGTCATGGGCAATGTCACCCTGGCCATCTCGGTCGCGCCCGCGATGGGCCCGACGGTCTCGGGGGTGATCCTGCAATTCGGGTCCTGGCGCCTGCTGTTCGCCGTGGTGCTCCCCATCGCCGCCCTGATCACTTGGCAGGGCCTGAAGCGGCTCGAGAACGTCCGCGAGCCCCAGTTCAGCAGCATCGACTGGTTCAGCGTGGTTACCGCCGCGGCCGGCTTCGGCGGCCTGGTCTACGGGCTCAGCCGGTTCGAGGGCGGTGACGTCCGCATCGCCGCCGCAATCGTGACGGCCGGGCTGGTCACCATCGCCGTCTTCGTCTTCCGCCAGCTGTCGTTGCAGAAGCGCGGCGTACCCCTGTTGGACCTGCGCACCCTGCGCCACCGCACCTACACGGTCGCGCTGATCATGATGTCGGTGGCCTTCATGGCGATGCTCGGCTCGATGATCTTGCTGCCGTTGTACCTGCAGAGCGTCCGTGGACTCAGCGCCCTGGAGACCGGGCTCCTCGTGATGCCGGGCGGTCTCGCGATGGGGCTGCTCGGTCCGACCGTCGGCCGCCTGTTCGACAAGTTCGGCGGCCGGGTGCTTGTCATCCCCGGCGCGATCGGGATCATGCTCGCGCTCGCCGGCTTCACCCAGGTCTCGATGACCATGCCCTTCTGGCAGATCCTCGGTCTGCACGCGCTGCTGATGGTGAGTCTGGCCGCGACCTTCACCCCGGTGTTCACCCTCGGGCTCGGAGCGGTCCCCCCACGCCTCTACTCCCACGGCAGCTCGATTCTGAGCACGCTGCAGCAGGTCGCCGCGGCTTTCGGCACCGCGCTCGTGATCACCGTAATGAGTGCGCGAGCCGAAGCCCTGCAATCCGAGGGAGTCACCGAGGCGCTCGCCAACCTCGACGGCATGCGGCTGGCCTTCATCATCGGCGCGGTGCTTTCCGTGGCCGTGGTCGTCACCGCCCTGCTCCTACCGGCCCGGGCGGCCAACGCCGTCGAATTCGAGGGACACGGCGCATGAACCCGGCGTGACGGCGGCGGGATGGGACCCGGGCGCGCCCCACCTGGTTCTCCCCGCGCGGCCTAGGCGCCCTCCTGTTGGGAGGAGGCCGGACCGGCGAGCTAGGAGAACCAGTTGGCGCCGAGCTCCTGGATGGTCCTGCTGCCCCTGGGCACCAGCAGCGCTTCGCTCAGCACCTGGTTCAGGCTCTTGGCGTCATTGACCATGCCGAACAGGAAGAACGAGCCGCCGTCCGCTGTACGGAAGCCGAAGACCGAACCGTGGTCGGCGAACGCGACGTACAGTCCCTTGTTCACCGCGGGGAACGCCTTGCGGCTGAAGCTGTTCTTGGCCAGGCGGTAGCCGGAGGCGCCCTCCTTCTTCTCGTTGTTCCAGAAGTTCAGGTACTCCTTGGCCACGGCGCGCGCCACGGCGTCGTCCATGTCGGTGATGTAGCCGTCGGCGTCGAGCCGCGGCTTGGGCATCCGCTGGCCCCAGTGGATCGGGGTCGCGACGGCCAGCCTGAAGTGCTGCCCGGCGGAGCGGAAGAACGCGAGCACGTGCGGGCGGGCATGGCCCTTGGTGTCCTTGTAGGTCGCCTGCGCGATGAACCAGTCACCGATCGGCGGCTGGTGCTCCGGCCTGGGCAGGTAGACGGTCGGGGCGCCGGTCAGGCCGATCGGCTTGTGCCCCGGCTTCCACCCGAAGGTCTCGTGGTTGCCTTCGAGCACGGCCTCGTGCAGCGCCGCCTCCATGAACAGCGCGTCGAGCCTGGCATTCTGCTTCCACCACTTGCGCTTCTTGAGCGTCGCGTTGTACTTGCCCACCCACTCCCGCATGGCCTGCCTCGCCTGGGGGATGGTCAGCGCCGCCCTGGCCGGGGAGGGGGTGGGGGCGGCGCTCGTTGGCGGCGCGGTGCCCGACGAAGGAGGCGGTGACGTGGCCTGTGACGTGACCGGGCTCGGCGTGGGCGCGCCGGCGGGCCAGGCGCCCAGCCCGGGGAGCACACCACAGCCGGACAGGCTCAAGACCAGAGCCACGATCAGCAGCATTCCGCGCACTGGCAACGACTCCCAAGACCGAGCATGGACATGACCAAAAAAGAACATATCGGACAGCCGAACCCCGCCCTGCAAGGAGCGCCTCGCGGACTTCGGAGCATGATCCGTGGTTCTCTCAGCCATTCCCTCCACCGGGGAGTGGGCCCTGCGCTCCGCGGTGGGCACGAGAGGATCAGTAGAGTAATGTTCGGTAATTGTGGGACCTGAGAGCGGGAAGCCGGTCGAGTATCGGCAGGGCCGATTCCGTACGCCACCTGGGGCCACCGAGGTTCTCCTGGTCCGGCACGGCGAGTCGGAGCCCGCGCGCCCCGACCGGCCGTTCCCCCTGGTGGACGGCCAGGGCGATCCGGGGCTCGCGCCCGAGGGCCGCGAGCACGCGGAGCGGGTGGCCCTGCGGCTGGCCACAGAGCGCGTCGACGCGATCTACGTGAGCTCGCTGCGGCGTACGTCCCAGACCGCCGCGCCGCTCGCCGCCCGGCTCGGCCTGACGCCGGTGGTGGAGCCCGAACTGCGGGAGGTGCACCTCGGCGAGTGGGAAGCCGGCCTGTTCCGGCGCATGGTCGCGGAGGGCCACCCGACCGCCAAACGGATGTCGGCCGAGGAGCGCTGGGACGTGATTCCGGGGGCGGAGCCCGCCGCGGCCTTCTCCGATCGCGTGCGCGAAGTGCTCGGCAGGCTGGCCGCCGCCCACCCCGACCAGCGGGTCGTCGTCGTCACCCACGGCGGCGTGATCGCCGAGGCGCTGGCGGCGGCCACAGGGTCGCGGCCATTCGCGTTCCTCGGCGCCGACAACGGGTCGGTGTCACATCTGATCCTGACCGAGGGCCGGTGGATCCTGCGCCGCTTCAACGACACCGCGCACCTCGATCCCGCCTTCTCCAGCGCAGCCGCCCTGCCCACCTGACAGGCGCACGTGTCCTGGGCGCATGCTGAACGGCCCCTCACTATCGAAACCGACCCAATCCGGGAGCCCCTGATGGCAAAGGCATGGATTTTCCTCGCGATCGGCGTTCTCCTCGCCCTGACCGGTCTCGTGTGGACGCTGCAAGGGGTGGGCATCGTCGGCGGCAGCGTGATGAGCGGCGTCACCACCTGGGCGATCATCGGCCCCATCGTCCTCGTCATCGGGCTCGTCCTCGCCCTCGTCGGACTGCGCCGGCTTCGGGGCCGGCCCAAGGGGAAAGGCTGACGACGTGTTGCGCCGGGGCTGATCATGCTTCTAAGTTAGGCACCGTAACTTACGGAAGGTCATCCCCATGCGGACCGGCGGGCGCACGGCCAGCTTCACCCTTCATGACGTGATCGAGGCCGGGGCGCGCATCGGGCTGGTCGAGCTGAGCGTGCAGAGCGTGGCCGACGCGCTCGGTGTCACGACGGCGGCGATCTACCGCCACGTGCGGAGCCGGTCAGCACTGGAGGGTCTGGTCGGCGAGGCGGTCCTGGACAAGCTGACGCTGGTCGACGATCCTGCCGAGCCGACCGTCGCCCACCTGGTCAGCTTCGCCGCGCAGTTGCGACGCTTCACGCTCGGCCATCCGGGCACGGCGCAGTACATGCAGCGGCTGTTCCCGCGCGGGCCGTCGGGCATCCGACTCCTCGAGCACCAGATCACCGCCTTGGGCCCGCGCGGGTACGACCCGCCCGCCGCCGTCGTGCTCTCCTCCTCGATCGCCACCATGGCCATCGGCGCCACCGTGGCCGAGCAGGAGCGGGCGACCGTCCTCGACACCCCGGCCGTCGAGGAGGCGCAGGCCGCGATGGCCGACTCCGCGCTCCTGCGGCGGGCCAACGCCGGCATTCCCGCACACACCCCGGAGGACTACTTCGTGTTCATGCTCACCGCGTCCGCCAAGGGGCTGGTCGCCCAGCTCCCGCCCGGCCGGCCGGTCACGGTCCCGAGGACGGCGTTCTGAGCGCCGGAGGGCACGATGCCGAGGAGGCCCGGTGCCCGACCAGCTGACACTGTTCCCCGATGATCCTGACGCCGCCGGACCGTACCGTCTGGAGGGGCGGCTCGGGACAGGCGGGCAAGGCGTGGTGTACGCGGGCCGCGGGCCTGGCGGCGCGCTCGTCGCGGTCAAGCTGCTGCATCCGCACCTGATCGCCGACGACGAAGCCCGGACACGGTTCCTGCGCGAGGTGCGGACGGCCAAGCGGGTGGCGCCGTTCTGCACGGCGCAGATGCTCGACTCCGGGTTCGTGGGGGCCAGGCCGTACATCGTCAGTGAGTTCGTGGACGGGCCTTCCCTGCAGGAGTCGGTCAAGGAGAGCGGGCCACGCGGCGCGGCGGCGCTGCAGCGGCTGGCGATCAACACCGCGACCGCGCTGGCCGCGATCCACGCGGCCGGAGTGGTGCACAGAGACTTCAAGCCGGGCAACGTGCTGCTCGGCCCTCGCGTTCGGCGAGCCCCCTGACCGGCAAGAGAGGCGACACCCTTGAACGTGCCCACGGTTTGCTGGCGGCGGCGCGCTGGAGCGTACGTGACCGGGCCTATCGGCGGGTCACAGCCGCCGCGATGACCGCCAGCACCCCTGCCACGAGGATGGGGAGACCGATCGACAGGAGCGCGAGGTACCCAAGGACGATCAGCACCACGCCGGCGATCGCCAGCGCGGTCCCCCGTCTCCGGGCTGTGCGCACCATGCCGTACGCCAGCAGCACAGCGCACCCGACGAGCCCTCCGGTGAACCAGGCCACCGGCCGGCCACCTTCCTGTGCCATCAACGCCACGTACCAGATGGACATCAGCACGGCGATCATGGCCGCCAACGCCGCCAGCACAGTGCCGGCGTCGAACCGCCTTTCGTACGGATCGCGTTCGCCGGTCATCACGAATCCACCTCATAGCGTTGGAACAGGAGCGGGACCCCGGTTCACGATGAACTGCCGGTCAGCGCCCTGGCCAGGGCGTCCTCGGCCTGGGTGGCCAAGGTGGTGACGAGGTCCGCTGCTGAGGGCAGGTCGGTGATGAGGTCGACGGCCTCGCCGGCCCAGACCGGCAGCGGGGGGATGGCGCCTCGCGCCACGTCGTTCTGGTAGTCCTGTCCGGCCTGGAAGTCGCCGGCGAGCTCTGCCTCGCGGCCGCGCCATCGGTCGAGGTAGGGGTGGCCGAGGGTACGGGCGGGGTACTTCGAGGGCCATCGGGAGCCGCGCGCGATGTCCAGCACGCTGCTGCGCTCGGTGTCCTGTCCCCGTCCTTCGACGATCGCCGTGGCGATCGCGGGGTCGACCAGAGCCTCGACGGTGGCCTGGAAGCGGGTGCCGATCAGGGCTCCGGCCGCGCCCAAGGCCAGGGCGGCGGCCAGGCCGCGGCCATCGGCGATCCCTCCGGCCGCCAGTACCGGCACCGGAGCCGCGAGATCCACCACGACGGGTACGAACGGCAGCGTGGAGCGCCCGCGCCGGGCGCCATGGCCACCGGCTTCGGTGCCCTGCGCCACGATGACATCGGCGCCCAGGTCCACGGCCCGCCGGGCCTCCTCCACGTCGGTGACCTGAATGATCAAGGCGGCCCCCGCCTGACGGATACGTTCCGTGAACGGGCTCGGGTCGCCGAAGGACAACATGACCGCCCGGGGGCCGTACCCCAGCGCACGCTCCACCGCACCGACATCGATCGCCCACGTCAGGAAACCGACACCCCACGGTTGGTCGGTGCGCGAAGCGACGATCGACACCTCGCGATCCAGCCACTCCCGATCCCCGTCCCCGGCACCCAGCATCCCGAGCCCGCCGCCCCGCGAGACGGCCGCCGCCAGCGCGCCACCGGCCGAGCCGCCCATCGGCGCCAGCATGATCGGATGCCGCACCCCGAACGACTTCGTGAACCGCGTCGACAGCACGTTCACCCCATCATCTCCGAGTACCGATGGACAGGACATCGGGCAGCGCCGACCGGCGCGCCCGTGACCGGTCCGGCACCCGCAGTCATCGGGATGCTCGAATCCTCGCCGCGGCGTCGCGGAGCACCCCGGGTATCAGTCGGCGATGGATGCCCGACAGCGGGGGCCACACGCCATGGCCCACGCGCCGGCCGTAATGCAGAAAGGTCCCCAGCGACACCCGTCCGTCGGCTGTCTGCACAAGGAGGTTGCCGGTCAGAAACCAGGACGCAGCCTCGAGCCGGATCCAATCCTCGCCGCGTTCGCCGATCCGCCACCCGCCCACGGTGGCCGGCGATCGTCCTCGGCTGAGTCGCAGACCGAGGAGACCGCGCCAGATCAGCAATTCCGCGACGCTGGGAACGTCGCCGAACATCGCCCGAGCCCACTGCTCCGGTGTTGCGTCCACGTCCGCGGAGAGGGTGAATCGGTCGGCGTAGTCGATGTCAGGCAACGAGCTGAGGGCGCGGACGGATTCGGGGATGTTGTGCGTTCCCACGGCACTGACAACAAAGCCGACGGACATCTCATGGTCTCCGTTCGCGTATACGATGCCGTATAAAACCAGGCTAGCCCATTTATACGGTGGCGTATATAGGGAGGTGGGGTGAGACACATCATGGGCACGACTCGCACGCCGCGTGACAGGTGGATCGAGGAGGGGCTACAGGCGCTGGCCGCCGGCGGCCTGGATGCCGTCCGCGTCGAGGTGCTGGCGAAGAAGCTCGGCGTCACGAAAGGCGGGTTCTACGGGTCCTTCGCCGACCGCGACGCGCTGCTGGAGGCGATGCTGGACGTCTGGGAGCGGGAGAGCACCGACGAGGTGATCGACCGTGTCGAGCGCGAGGGCGGCGATCCGAGGACCAAAATCCAGCGTGCGGGGGTGCTCACCTTCTCCAGCGACCGGCTGCTGCCGATCGACCTCGCGATCCGGGACTGGGCCCGGCGCGACGAGACGGTCGCCGAGCGCCTGCGACGCGTGGACAACAGGCGCATGGCACTACTGCGCCAGATGATCGGCACCTTCTGCTCCGATGCCGACGAGGTCGAAGCCCGCAGCCTGCTCGCCTTCTGCGTGGCGATCGGCGAGCACTTCCTCGCCGCCGACCACGGCGACCGCACCCGGGCCCAGGTCCTCGTCCGCGCTGCCGCCCTGCTGCTCGACCACCCCTCGAAAACCCCGGCCACAGACAGCGATGACGGCCGCCCGTCGGGCTCCGCCACAGCCTCCGAGTGACCCCGGCCTACCCGACGAGGCCCTGCGCCTGCACGGCCGCGCGGCGGGGCAGGCCAGCACGCCCTACGGTCACGACGCACCCAAGGTCGATCCCACCAGGGTGCGCAGGCCGTACAGGAGCTCTGCCGGGGTCGGGGCGCCGTCGGGGTCCACGAGCCACTGCGCCGCCAGGCCACCCAGCACGGTCTGGACCACGGCTCCCACCCGTTCGGAGTCCGAGCCGAACAGCTCCGCCAGCCCGAGCCTGGCCTGCCGTCCCGCATCCACGAACGACTCGCGCAGCTCAGGGGTGCGCTCCATGTGCGCGACCAGCTCGAACTGGATCGCCCACAGCGGCCTGGACCTGGCGAAGGAGTCGATGACCTTGCCCCAGGTCGTCTCGAAGTCCCCCGGCTCGGCCAGCACCCGGCCCAGGTCGTCGCCCCACTCTCGCATCGCCTCCACCAGCGCCTCGTTGAGCAGGGCCTCCTTGGTGCCGTAGTGATAGCCGATCGCGGCCAGGCTCACCCCGGCCGCCGTGGCGATGTCGCGTGCCGTGGTGCGGGAGTAGCCCTTGACGTAGAGGCAGCGCTTGGCGCCGTCCAGAAGATCTTCTCGGTTGCCCATGAGCCAATCTTACACATACGTCTTGAACAACTGTCTAAGACATGCGTACTATTCGGGCATGACGAACATCCTCATCTCCGGCGCGAGCATCGCGGGCACGACCCTGGCCTACTGGCTGCGCGAGCACGGCTTCACCCCGACCGTCGTCGAACGCGCCACCGAGGTGCGCGAGGGTGGCTACAAGATCGACATCCGAGGCGCGGCCCTCGAGGTCGTCGAGCGGATGGGGCTGCTGGAGCAGGTCCGCGGACTGCGCACCGACGTGCGCACCGGCTCGGTGGTGGACGGCGAGGGCCGCCAGGTGGCCAGCATGGACGGCGACAGTTTCGGCGGGCGCGTCCACGAGGACGCCGAGGTGCACCGCGGCGACCTCGCCAGGCTCCTCCACGAGGCGACCAACGGCGTCGAGTACCTCTTCGGCGATTCGATCGCCTCGATCGACGGCACCCAGGTGACCTTCGACAGCGGCCTGGTACGCCACTTCGACCTGGTCATCGGCGCCGACGGGCTGCACTCCAACACCCGCGCGCTGGCCTTCGGCCCCGAGGAACGATTCGTCCACGACATGGGCTACAGCGTCTCGATCTTCAGCGTGCCCAACCACCTCGCGCTCGACCGTGAGGAGCTGACCTACGTCGGGCCCGGCCGTACGGCCCTGCTATACAGCACCCGGCAGGACGCCGGCGCCAAGGCCATGTTCCTGTGGGCCGCCGACGGCAAGGAGCGCGAGCGCGTCGAACAGCAGCAGGCACTGGCCCGGTCCTACAGCGGATCCGGCTGGGAGGTGCCGCGCCTGCTGGAAGGCATGGCCGACGCGCCCGACTTCTACTTCGACTCCCTCAGCCAGGTGCGCATGGACAGCTGGCACACCGGCCGGGTCGCGCTGGTCGGCGACGCGGCCTACTGCGCCTCCCCCGCCTCCGGGCAGGGCACCAGCCTGGCGCTGGTCGGCGCGTACGTGCTGGCGGGCGAGCTCAAGCGGGCCGCAGGCGACCACACCGCCGCCTTCCCCGCCTACGAGGCGCGGATGCGGCCCTTCGTCGAGGCCAATCAGGCCCTGGGCACCGGCAACATCAAGCGCATGGTCCTTTCGAGCCGGTTCCAGGTCCGCATGTCGATGGTGATGCTGCGCGTGGTCAACCTGCTGCCGGGCAAGAACCGGATCATGGCCAAGGTCGTCGAGCCGATCCACCGCGCCGCCACCGCGATCGAACTGCCCGCCTCCTGGTAGACGCGCCACCGCCCCGTACAGCCCGTCCTCGTTCTCCGGCCAGGGCCTGGAACGAACGACGGATCTTCGGAAGAGTGGGGCACATGGCCGACTCGGTTCGTACCCAGGGGCTGTTCAAGCGATTCGGACAACAGGTCGCGGTGGCCGGGGTCGACCTGGTGGTTCCGCGAGGCAGTTTCGCCGGTCTCGTCGGGCCCAACGGGGCGGGCAAGACGACGACGCTGAGCATGATCACCGGCCTCCTGCGCCCGGACGGTGGGCTCATCGAGGTCGACGGCGTCAACGTCTGGCGCGACCCGGCCCTGGTCAAGTCCCGGATCGGCGTGCTGCCCGAGGGGCTGCGCCTGTACGAACGGCTCTCCGGCCGCGAGCTGCTGCACTACAACGGCCAGCTGCGCGGCATCCCGGAGGCCGAGGTCGAACGCCGGGCAGAGGAGCTCCTCAAGGTGATGGACCTGGTCGAGTCGGCCGACAAGCTCGTGGTCGACTACTCGACCGGCATGCGCAAGAAGATCGGGCTGGCAGCGGCGCTGCTGCACAACCCGAGCGTGCTGTTCATCGACGAGCCCTTCGAGGGCGTCGACCCGGTCAGCGCCAACTCCCTGGAGGAGGTGCTGCGCCGGTTCACCGGCTCGGGCTCCACCGTCATCTTCTCCAGCCACGTGATGGACCTCGTCGAGCGGCTGTGCTCGTGGGTCTCGGTGATGAGCCGGGGACAGATCGTCGCGCAGGGGCCGCTCGACGAGGTGTGCGGCGGGCGCAAGCTCAACCAGGCGTTCCTCGACCTGGTCGGCGTGCGCGGCAACGGGGAGGAGGGGCTGACGTGGCTGGGCACGGCGAAGCAGTGACCCCGCTCGGCCTCGGGGCGACCGTACGGCTGTTCTCCCGGCTCAAGATCCGGCTCGTCGGCGGCAACCTGCGCGGCGACGTCGTCCACCAGATCGCGTTCATCATCTCCCTGGTGGTCGCGTTCTGCCTGGCGGTCCTGGGCTTCTTCCTGATGAGCCTGCTCCGCTTCGCCCCCGCCGACGTGGCGCGAGACGTCGGAATCTGCGTGTTCTTCCTGTTCTTCGTGGGATGGGCGCTGATCCCGCTGCTCACGTCCTTCGGCGTGGACGACACGCTCGACCCCGTCAAGCTCGCGCTGCTCCCGCTGCGCACCCGCCAGCTCGCGGCCGGCATGTTCACCGCCTCCGCGATCGGCGCCTGGCCGATCGCCAGCCTGATCGTCTCCGCGGGCGCGATCGTGGGCGTCGGAGTCGGGGTCGGAGTCGGGGTCGGAGGCGTGCTGGTCGGTATCATCGCGGTCCTCTTGCAGTTCGGGCTCTGCTTGGTCACCTCCAGGCTGCTGACCACCGGGCTGTCGGGGGCGCTGCGCAGCAGGCGCGGCCGCGACCTGCTCGCGGTCTCGGCAGTGCTGATCGTCCTGCTGGCCCAGCTGTCCAACCTGATCGTCAACCGCGGGCTGGCCGGCGACCCCCGGGCGATGCTCTCCGCCGTCGCGGGTGCGCTGCGCTGGACCCCGCCGGGGCTGGCCGCGCACGCGATCGCCGACGGGAACCTGGTGGCGCTCCTGGACCTGGTCGTCCTGGCCGTCGTGGTCCTCGCGATCGGCTGGCTGTGGATCACGCTGCTGCGCCGCGCGCTGATCACCGGTGACGCCTCCACCCAGGCGGGCAGCGTTCGCCGCTCTCGCGGCGGCGGCCTCGCGAGGTTCCTGCCCGACGGCCAGATCGCCGCCGTGGTCTCCAAGGAGCTCAAGTACTTCCGGCGCGACCCGCGCGGCCGGATCCAGTGGTTCAGGGCGATCGTGGTCACCGTGATCCTGGCGATCTCGCTGACCGGCGGGTCCGGGGACGGCGGGCCGGTCGGCTCGTACACCGTGATCATGCCCGCCTGCCTGGGCGCGATCATGGTCGGCTGGCAGTCGTGCAACGCATTCGGCGTCGACGGCCGCTCCATGTGGATGAACGCAGTGGCCTACGGCACCGTGCGCGAGCTGCGCACCGACTTCGCCGGGCGGCACCTCGCCGTCTCCGTCGTCGCGGTGCCGCTGCTCGCCGTCCTCTCGGTCGCCGCCGGGGTACTGGCCGGCGTGCCGTCCTGGAGCCTGCCCGCCATGTGCACGGCGTGGGGGCTGCTCGGCACCGCCCTCGGCGTGGGCGCGGTGACCAGCGTCGTGCTGCCCTACACCACGCCCGACCGGCTCAACGCCTTCACCGGCGTGGCCCCCGGCCAGGGCCTCCTCGCGTTCGCGGGGGCGGTCGCCGCCATGCTCGGCTCGGGGGCGCTCATCCTGCCGGTCCTCATCCCGGTCGTGCTCGGCTTCACCTGGGTGAGCGTGCTCGCGGTGGCGTACGGCGTGCTGATCGCGTGGGCGGGCCGGCGCGTCGCCGGTTCCATCGGGTTCGCGAGGTTCCCCGAGATCCTGGGGGCGGTGACCCGGCCGACCTGACAGCGGCCGTGCCGTGACTGTTGAGGGCCATGGCACGCTGGTGACACGGACGCTTTCGCCTTTCTGCTCGCCGGCTGACTCCAGTGATCTGGTGACGGCCATCGGCTGCGCCGCCGACGCGCTGTGGTGCCCGTGACACGGGCACCACAGGTGCCGGTGCGACTGCCTGGGTGCGGTGGGCGACTATCGCGCCCACATGGGGCCGAGGTAAGCGCCGCCGGTGGCGTCGAGCACGTTGCCGGTGATCCAGCGGGCGTCGTCCGAGGCGAGGAATGCGACGACGTCGGCGATGTCGTCCGGCCGGCCGATCCTGCCGAGCGCGGTCAGGTCCGTCAAGACGGTCCGGGTCGCGGGGTTGCGCAGGAGGTCGGTCACCTCGGTGTCGGTGCTGCCGGGGCTCACCGTGTTCACCGTGATGCCGCGCTCGCCGAGGGCGTTCGCCAGCGTCCGGCTCATGACCTCCAGGGCGCCCTTGGACATCGCGTAGGCGATCTGGCTGGGCAGGGCGACCCGCGTGGCGAGCGAGGAGATGTTGACGATGCGCCCGCCGTCGGGCATCAGCGGCAGTGTCGCCTGGATGAGGAACAGCGGCGCCTTCACGTTGATCGCGAAGACCTCGTCGAACTGGCCAGGGCTCAGCCGATCGACCGACCCGGCCCGTACCGTGTCCTGGTTTCCGCAGGCCGCGTTGTTGACCAGGATGTCCAGCGGCCGCTCGCCCAGGCCCGCGGTCAGGCCGGTGAGCAACGTCCGGACGTCGCCGTCCGTGCCGAATTCCGCCTGGACCGGGAAGGCCTCACCACCGGCCTGTTCGATCGTGGCCACCGTCTCCTTGGCCGCATCGGCGTTGCGGCTGTAGTGCACCGCCGCGAGCGCGCCGTCCGCGGCCAGCCGCTGGGCGATGGCTCGGCCCATTCCCCGTGAGGCGCCGGTCACCAGCGCGGTCTTGCCCGTCAAATCCGTCATAGCGGACTCCCGTCAGTGATAGGCGATGACCACGAGGCTGGCTGGGACCGCTCACCGCGCACTCACCACCCACACACCGGCCCTTCACCGCCCACCATCGTCGAACGCGGCCACCGCGGCCAGAGCCTCAGCCGAGGCGGCGGCAGCCGGACGATCTCCGTACGCACGCGCGGTGGCGAGGGCCTGCCCGTAGCGGAAGCGGGCCCGGCCGGTGTCCTGCTCAGCCTCCGCGAGCCGGCCGAGGCCGATGAGGATCCGCCAGCGCGTCCGCGCGGCGCCCATCGATGCCCGGCCGCAGCCTCGCAGCGCCCGTTCGTACAGCTCGCGTGCGGCCGGAAGATCGCCACGCAGGAGCGCGACGTCCGCGAGCCCGCGCTCGGCGCCGGCCTGGGTCTCGGGTGTTCCGGCGCGGCGGGCGAACGCGATGGCACGCTCGTACTCCGCGCGCGCCGCGAGCAGCCGGCCGGCGTCGGCCAGCCCGTCGGCGTTCCCGACGAGCAGCCTGGTCAGGTCCTCCACCGCGCCCAGCCGTCCCGCCAGGTCCATGGCCTCCGCCATCAGCGCGGCGAACCCCGTCTCGTCCGCGAGCCCGGCCATCTGCTCCAGGGCGGCGAGGACTCCCCACCGGTCCCCGGTCTCACGGAACCCCTCCAGCGCGGCGCGGAACCCCCGCTCGGCGGTGTCCCGCTCGCCGCCCAGGAGGCTGTTGACCCCTGATTCCAGGCGGGTGAACGCTCGAGACCATGGATCGGCGGGGACCTCCCCGTCCACATGGCAGGGGCCGTTCACCATGAGCCGCAGGACGCGCAGGAACGGGTATCGGAGACGCCGATCGGCGAGGCGCTCCAGATGATCGCGCAGCCGCTGATCGTGCACGTTGTCGGCGGCCGCGGCGTGCGCCAGGCACAGCGTGTACTCCTCCTCGAGACCGGCGGGCGGCTCGTCGCCGATCGTCACGAGCAGGCCGGCAGCCACCGCGGCTCGCTCGCCGGGCAGTCCCCGCAACTGCCCCTGCCACGACAGGGCGGCGAGCAGGCGGAGCCCGAGCACGGGGTCGGCCTCCGCCGCCCAGAGGAGCGCCGCGTGGAAGTTGCCGCGTTCGGCGTCGAGGCGGGCCAGCCACTCCAGCTGGTCAGGGCCGCGCAGGTGCGGCTCGGCGGCCCGGGCCAGGTCGAGGAAGTACGCCGCATGGGCCGCTCTCACCTGGTCCCGCTCGCCGTCGCCGGCCAATCGCTCGGCGCAGAACTCATGGACGGTCTCCAGCATGCGGTACCGGCCCCCGCCGGCCTCCACCAGGGACTTGTCGACGAGGTCGGCGAGCAGTTCGACGACCTCGCCCTCGGACGGCCCGCAGACCCGGGCGGCCGCATGGAGCGGCGCGCCGCCGCTGAAGACCGTCAGCCGCGCGGCCAGCGCCTGTTCAGGGCGGCTCAGCAGGTCCCAGCTCCACCCGACGACCGAGCGGAGCGTCCGGTGTCGGGGCGCCGCCGAACGATCGCCACGCGACAGGAGCCGGAACCGGTCGTCCAGCCGGGCCTCGACCTCCTTGAGCGTCAGCGACCGCATCCGCGCGGCCGCGAGCTCGATCGCCAGCGGCAGTCCGTCGAGCGCCCGGCAGACCCGCAGGACCGCGTCGACGTTGGCGTCGTCGATCAGGAACCCGGGCCGCACGGCGGCGGCCCGGTCGGCGAACAGCCGCACCGCCGGATGGCCGGGCATCTCCGGGCCGCCGCCGTCCAGGGGCAGCGGCGGGACCGGATGCAGCGTCTCTCCGGTGATGCCCAGCCTCTCCCTGCTGGTGACCAGGATCCGCAGGTCCCGGCAGGCCGCCAGCAGCCGACGGGCGAGCGCGGCGACCTCGGCGACGACGTGCTCGCAGTTGTCCAGGACGAGCAGCACCCGCCGATCCGCCAGCCCCGCGATCAGCCGTTCCACGGGGTCGAGCGGACCGGACAGCGCGGGCACCAGCCCGGCCTCGCGCAGACCCAGCGCGTTGATCACAACCTGCGGGGCGGCCGCGCCGTCGGCCAGCGGAGCCAGGTCGACGAAGCGGACCTCACCCTGCTCCCGCCCCGCGGCCTCGACCGCCAGCCGGGTCTTGCCGACCCCGCCCGGCCCGGTGAGCGTGACCAGGCGTCCCTCGCCGAGCAGCGCGCGGACGCGTTCGAGGTCGCCGTCGCGCCCCACGAAACTGGTGAACGGGGCCGGAACGCCGCCTCCCGACGTCTCGGCGGGCGAAGGCCCCGCGCGCAGCACCGCCAGGTGCACACCGCCGAGCTCAGGGGAGGGATCGACACCGAGCTCCTCTGCCAGCGTCCGCCGCGCGTCTTCGAACACCTGGAGCGCCTCGGCCTTCCTGCCGCTCCCGTACAGGGCCCGCATGAGCTGTCCGCGCAGACGTTCCCGCAGCGGATGCGCCGCCACGATCTCCGGCAGCTCCGCCGCCAAGTCGCGGTGCTCACCGTGCGCCAACCGCGCCTCGACCAGGTCTTCGAGTACGGCGACCCGCAGCTCCTCCAGCCTGGCGGCCGGCTCCCCGGCGAAGGGCACGTCGATGAGGTCGGCCAGCGCCGGCCCCCGCCACAGTGCCAGGGCCTCGCCCAGGAGCCGGGCGGCGCCGGCGTGATCTCCGGCGGCGAGCACGTGCCGCCCTTCGCCGGCGAGCCGCTCGAACCGGTGTACGTCGACGTCGTCGGGATCGGCGAGCAGCCGGTATCCGGCGGGACCGAACTGGAGCAGATCGCCCGTTTCGCCCGCGGCCCCGAGCCGGCGACGCAGCCGGGACACCTGGGACTGCAGGGCGTGCACCGCATCGCTCGGCGCCTGCGGGCCGTACAGGCCCTCGACGAGCCGGCGCACGCCCACCGTCCGGCCCGCGTTCAGCAGCAGCATCGCCAGCAGCGCTCGCAGCTGCGGTCCGCCGGCGGCGACCGTCTCACCATCGGCGGACCACACCTCCAAGGCCCCCAGGACACCGAATCGCACGGCAGGCAGGATGGTCAGGAGCCGGGGAGCGGTCGTAGGCCCTCGGAGATGCGGCGCTCAGGCGTCTGGGCCCCCGGCCTGCGCTGTGCGATCACCACTCCCCCATCAATCGGTCTTCTTTGCAGCAACCCTATGCTCCCTGACATTCGGGCGCCGCCGCCGAGTACTCGGCGGTGCCGCACGGCGTCGCCGTCTTCCCCTGCGACCCGGGCGTCCGGGCCTTCTTCCGCGCGGTCCGGTGAGTTGCACCACTGGCGGTGGGGACATAACCGCGGTTGATCACCCATACTGGCCGCGTCCCAAAGTCGGTACGGCACATGCGGTTCTGGTGTTCGTGACGAATCATCCGCTCACTGACGTTCGAGAAGGAAGCCCTTGAAAGCATCGACCAGCTCTCCCGCGCTTCGCCTCGCCGCCCTGGCAAGACGTTCGACCACAAGGTCGCGGTCGACCATATCGACCTGGAGGTGCCGAGCGGATCGTTCTTCGGCCTGGTAGGTCCCAACGGAGCGGGAAAACCACCTCGCTGTCGATGGCGGTGGGATTGCTGCGGCCGGACGCGGGCCGGGCCGAGATCTTCGGCCAGGACGTGTGGTCCGCTCCGGAGCGGGCCAAGGCCATGGTGGGGGTGCTGCCGGACGGGCTGGCCATGCCCGAGCGGCTGACCGGCCGCGAAATGCTCACGTACCTGGGCCTGCTGCGCGGCCTGGCCAAGGACGTGGTGGCCCAGCGGGTCGAGGAACTGCTGGCCGTGCTCGAGCTGGACGGCGCGGACAAGACGCTGGTCATCGAGTACTCGACCGGCATGCGCAAGAAGATCGGGCTGGCCACCGCGCTGCTGCATGCGCCGCGGCTGCTGGTGCTGGACGAACCGTTCGAGGCGGTCGATCCGGTCTCCGCCGCGACGATCAAGACGATCTTGCGCGGCTTCGTCGCCGGTGGCGGCTCGATCGTGCTGTCCAGCCACGTGATGGCGCTGGTCGAGCAGCTGTGCGACCACGTCGCGGTGATCGACAAGGGCCGGGTGGCCGCGGTCGGCACCCTGGACGAGGTGCGCGGCGGCCACTCCTTGGAAGACGCCTTCGTCGGGCTCGTCGGCGACCAGGACAACGACGTCAAGGAGCTGTCGTGGCTGTCGCACTGACCATGGCCCAGATGAAGCTCGCCATGCTGCGCCACGCCTTCCACGGCACACGCGCGCAGACGGCGGGCACTGGCGCCGCGCTCGGCGTGCTGTTCGCGGCCGGAACCGTCTACCTCGCCTTCGTCAGCCCCGACCTGCTGGCCGCCGGGTACGCGGTCTGGCTGCTGGGCTGGATGCTCGGGCCCGTCTTCATGGGCGGCGGCGACGAGACGTTACGACCGGAGTACTTCTCCCTGCTCGGCCTGCCACCGCGCCGCCTGGCGACGGGGCTGCTGGTCGCGGCCTTCGTCGGCGTCGCGCCGCTGGTCAGCCTGACCGCGCTGCTCGGGCTGCTGGTGACGGGTGCCCGTCTCGGCGCCGTGAACGCTCTGGTGGCCGTGCCCGCGATGGTGCTGCAGCTGGCCGTGTTCGTGCTGCTGTCGAAGGTGGGCGTGGCGGTGGTCGGGCTGGCGCTGCGCTCACGGCTGGGCGCGATCGTCTCCGGCCTGCTCAACGGCGCGGTCCTGGCTGCGCTGGGGCAGATCTGGGTCTTCTTCTGGGCCTTCGGCCAGACGGGCGTGCCCACCGCGGTGTGGTATCTGCCCTCCGGCTGGGGCTTGCTCGCCGTCCAGGGCCACTGGTGGGCGCCGGCCGCGCTGGCCGTACTGGTGCTGCTGCTCCTGGGCCTGTGGGCGGCCCTGCTCACCCGGCGCATGGGCGCGGGGGGTGTCCGTGTCGTGATCGTCGAGCCCGGCTTCGTCGCCACCGAACTGGCCGACCACATCACGGACCCCACTATGCAGGCCGCCGCGCAGAACATCGCCGCCTCCATGCGCACCCTGCAGCCCGAGGACATCGCCAACGCTGTCGTGTACGCGGTCACCCAGCCGGAGCACGTCGCGGTCAACGAGATCCTCATCCGCCCGACCGACCAGACCCGGTAGGCGAGCGCCCCCGGCCCTTCGCGAGTGGAGCTCGATGTCGAGATGGCGAGCGTTACAGCCTCGAGGCCAGGCCCGCACCACCCAGCAAATCCAGTTCGATCATTTCGGTCGAGTGCGCGAGTCTCAGCACGGCGGCCAGGAGGAGCTCAGCCACCTCCCGACAACGGCCTTCCTTGGCCACGAACTTCCCGTATCGAGCAATCCCTCCCACGGTGATCAAACGTATCAAGCTTTGAGCTGGGCCATCGTCACCTGGTCTCCCCACTGCGGCCCGCCAAGAGGTGCCGCCGACCCGTCGCCACGGCCGGTGATGCGCCCGTACCGGTGCAGTGACCGTCACCCACCGCCGGGCAGCGCTCCCGCCTCTTTCCGCAACCCCTCCACCAGGGTCCGCACCAGCGGGTGGTCGTGCCGCTGCCGGCCGGTGGCGATCCCGATGTATCGGACGGGACGGGGCGGGTTCAGCGGGACGACGGCCAGGCCGGGTGTCTCGGGCGCCAGGCAGATGGCCGGCACGAGACTGATGCCGAGGCCCGCCGCGGTGAGGGCCTGGGCGAGGTGATAGTCGCTGGTGGTGCCGCTGACCCGCAGCTCGAACCCGGCCGCGGCCGCGTAGTCGCGCAGGAACGTCTCCGTCTTGGAGCAGCCGATCACCCACGGCTGCTCCGCCAGCTCGGCCAGGTCGACGGACGCCCGGGCCGCCAGCGGATGGGCGGCGGGCATCGCCACGGACAGCGGGTCCTCGGCCAGCGGCGTCCACCTCAGGCCCGTACGATCCCCGGGCAGCACGGGCAGCGGCCCGTCGAAGTGGTAGGCGACGGCCAGATCCACCTCGCCCCGCCGGACCAGGGGCAGGCTGTCCTCGGGCTCCCGCTCCACCACGTTCACCTCCACCCGGGGATGGGCGGCGACGAACGGCGCGAGGACGCCGGGCAGCAGCGCGCGGCCCGCGCTGGTGAAGGTGGCGATGTTCAGCCGCCCGTGGCCCGAGGCCAGCTCGTCGATCCGCTCACGAGCGTGCCGCAGCTCGGCCGCGATCGTCTCGGCCGTCTCCACGAGCAGCCGCCCCGGCTCGGTGAGGGCCACTCCGCGGGTGCTGCGGGTGACGACGCGGGTGCCGAGCTGCCGTTCCAGCGCGGCGATCTGCTGGGAGACGGCGGACGGCGTGAGCAGCATCGCTGCCGCCGCGCGGTTGAAGCTGCCGTGCGCGGCCACCTCCCGCAGCACCCGCAGCCGATGGGGTTCGATCAACAGTTTTCCTTAATACAAGCTCAACGAGTCACCACTACCTCTGTGGAGGCTACCCGGCCAGTCTTGGCCCATGACAGAGATCTGCGTCATCGGCGGCAACCGCTACTTCGGCCGCCACCTGATCCGCCTGCTGCAGAACGCGGAGAACCGCGTCACCGTGGTCAACCGGGGCTCGGCGCCACCGCCGCCCGGCGCCGACCACGTCATCGCCGACCGGGATGACGAGGAGGCCCTCACCCGCGCCCTGGGCAGCCGCACCTTCGACGCCGTCATCGACCAGGTGTGCTACACGCCCGTCCAGGCGGCCATCGCCCGCCGCGTCTTCACCGGCCGCACCGCCCGCTACGTGATGACGTCCACGATGGAGGTCTACGATCCGGCCACCTCACCGTCCCTCCTGCCCCCGGCAACCGTCCCGGTCCCGGAGAGCGCCGTCGATACTGCCTCCTGGCCGGTGCGGTGGGACCTGCCATGGCGGTCCTCGGACGCCCTGTCCCGCCTCTTCGGCGAGGCCGGCGCGTACGCGGAGGGTAAGCGTCAGGCCGAGGCGGTGTTCTCCCACGACCCGGCGTTCCCGTTCGTCTCGGTACGTAGCGCCCACGTCCTCGGCGGCGGGATCCACGACTTCACGCGACGCCTGCACCATTACGTGGAGCGAGTGAGCGCCGGTCTGCCGGTCGACGTGCACCGCGACCCGGCCCGCACGTCGTTCGTCCACAACGAGGAGATCGCCGCGTTCCTGCAGTGGGCGGCCACGCGATCCGGCTTCACCGGTCCCGTCAACGCCGCCTCCCATGGCGCCCTCACCGTCACCGGCCTGTGCGAGCTGATCGCGACCACGACCGCCTCGCCGGCTCCGGCGTACCGCATCGTCCCCGACGGCGAGCCCGCCTCTCCGTTCTCCTTCGACCGCCCCTACGCGATGAGCAACGCCCGTGCCACCGCGCTCGGCTTCCCCTTCACCAAGGTGACCGACTGGCTGCCGCAGGCGGTCACCGAGACCATCGCCGACCTCCTCCTGGAGCGCTGAAGACCATGCTCACCCGCCGCATCGGAACGGCCGACGTCAGCGCCATCGGCCTCGGCGCCATGCCCCTGTCCATCGAGGGCCGCCCCGACCGCGCCAGCGCGATCGCCACCGTGCACGCCGCCCTCGACGCGGGCATCACTCTGATCGACACAGCCGACTCCTACCACTGGCAGGCCGGCGAACGCGGCCACAACGAGGCACTCCTCGCCCAGGCCCTGGCCACCTGGCCCGGGGGCGGCTCCGGCGTACTGATCGCCACCAAGGGCGGACGCACCCGCCCCGGCGACGGCAGCTGGACCGTCAACGGCGGCCCCGGCCACATCAGACGCGCCTGCGAGGGCTCCCTGCGCCGCCTGGGCGTGGAGGCGATCGGCCTCTACCAGCTCCACAAACCCGACCCGGCCGTCCCCTGGTCGGACTCGGTGGGCGCGCTGCGCGACCTCCTCGACGCGGGCCTCGTGCGCGCGGCGGGCATCTCCAACGTGACCTGCGACCAGATCCACGAGGCCCGGGCCATCCTCGGCGACTCCCTGGTCTCAGTCCAGAACCGTTACAACCCGCAACACCGCGACAGCCTGCCCGAGCTCCGCCTCTGCGACCGCCTCGGCATCGCCTTCCTCCCGTGGAGCCCCCTGGGCGGGATCGCACGCAGCTCCCTGGACGGTCCTGGGGACACCTCGCCACGCACCCCCTTCCACGCCGTGGCCGAGGAACGCGGCACCACGCCCCAGCAGATCTGCCTGGCCTGGCACCTGTCCCACTCGAGACACGTCATCCCCATCCCAGGCGCCACCCGCCCGGAATCAGCCCGCTCCTCAGCGCAGGCAGCGAGCCTGACACTCACGCGGGAAGAACTCGACCGGCTGGACAACGCCGGGTGAGGCGCCGAACAACCACGACCGCGCCGCCCTCGTCCTGCTCGCCCAGGCAGACGTACCTACAGGGTTGTCCGGCCACTTACGCGGCGATCGACGGAGATCCGACCATGACGCCTACCGCCGCCCGGGTCTGGCGCGTCGGCATTCGTCCGCACGCCGCCGGGCAGAGCGAGAGCTTCGCCCGCTTCCGGGCAACCCACCACGTCAGCTCCGACCACGTCATCGACCTCGGCGGGGACCGGCCTGGAGCACTTGGGTCGGGGTCGGACTACCCTCCAGGGACCCCTTGAAGCCGACACCCGAACGCCCTGGAGAAGTCGTCATGACCATGCCCGAGCACCTCACGACCTGGCGCGACGCTCGCTACGACATGCCCGTCAGCCAGCAGCTGGAGCGCTACAACGAGCTGGCCGCCAAGCACGCATCGGCTCGCGCCCGGATCGAACTGGTGACCCGAGGGATCTATGACCCCACCCGGCACGGAGCTGAAGACCGGCCGCCACTCACCGTCGCCGAGCACATCGAACTGCTGGCCTTGGCGGAGTGCATCGCGCGCACCGTGCGCCATCCCGCCAACGTCCACCACGCGTTGCTGGCCGGAGTCACCTGGGCCGACATCGCCCGCATCATTGACTCCGACGAGCTCACCGTCCGGCAGGACTACCAGCAGTGGGCCGACGACCAGCACGACCTCAACCGGTACGACCCCGGCCTCGGTATGACCGCCGACGAGCACGCCGCCGCGACCTCCAGAGCGGCAGAGGGATCAGCCACACCTTCCGGCGGTCAGTAGTCAAGGGACCAGTTTGGGCAACGCGTTCTTGGCCCGTACTGCCTTCGCCCGGAAAGACACGAGTAAAGCGCCGGCGTGGTCAGGACCATTCGGTACGCCGCCGACATCTCCTCTGTCTCCCTGGGCGGAAGGCTGGGCTTGTGGTGGGCCCGAGTCTCGCGCTTCTTGCGTTCGCGCCGTGATTCCCGCATGGCCCGCGAACATCCATCCAGCGAAATATTCGACTGACTCGAATACTCAGATAAAGCTGGGCCAATATGAAAGGGCCTCGACCTGGCTCCTCGGTCCGTACGCCGGGCCCGCTGGATGATCCAGGCTGCCTCATCGGGCACCGCCGGCCCGGAGATCATCGCTACTCTGCGACAATGTCATTCAATTATCGATCGTCTGGCGCGATGGCGCTCGCGGCGGCTGCCGCACTCACCACCTCAACCTCGATCGCGCACTGGCGTGCAGGCTCCCGATCTCCTGATCGTGCAACAGGTGCGTAGCACCGGGCAGGCCACGGCTTACGCCAACCAGCTCTCGGCCAGATTCGGATATCCGGCGGGCACCTACAAGGCGATCGTGGCCTGGGACGACCCCGAGGCGTGGGGCAGCTCGCACAAGTGCGGTCAGCAGGCGCTTGGCGACCTGAAGAAGAAGCAGACCAATGGGATCGTCTACAACACCAGAACGCTGAGTCTCGCGGCGAGCGACATCTCGAAATACTGGACCATGCACCTCCCAGAACAGAACGGGGGGAATGCCTGCGCAGGTGCGGGCTACACAGGCATCGGGAACTCCGGCATCCATGTCGGCGCGGACGCCACGAGCCTGCTGAACGCGTCAACGATCCGCGTGATCGGGATCGATGCGAATCGCACGAACATCGCCCCGACAACACTCGGCGGCTTCGGCGTGACCGGCTATGGAGCAAAAGCAACCGCCGGTTCCAGAAAGATCGACTATTTGTTCGTCAAGGGCGCCGTGCAGCCGTCGAGCATCGATCACACGGTAAGCAGTACGAAGTCAAACCATCTCGCACTGTACGGATTCATCAGGTTCTGAACTCTCACCGCGCCGGCACCAGCGGCGTGGATCGCCGGCGGATCCGACAGGGGTGGCGACGGCGCGCGGGCGACTTGAGCACCTACCTCGCGCCGAGGCGGTCCCGCAGCGCGTCGTAGACGTCCGTCGGGAGCGGGCCCTTCTGGGCGGCTGCGGCGTTGGCCCGCACGTGCGCGACCTGGGTCGAGCCGACGATCACCGAGTGCAGATCCTGGTGACTGAGGATGAAGCGGAGCAGGAGTTCCATCGTCGAGGCGCCGTCCGCCAGATCGTCCAGGCCGGCGGCGGCGAGCCGCGCGTGGTGGTCGGCGAGCGGCCGGCGCATCGGCTCCGGCATGGCCTGGGGCGGAGCCATGAGCGGGCGGGCGACCGAACCGCGAGCGATCGTCCCCGCGCCGGCTGCCGCGGCGGCGCTGACGAGTTTCTCGTGGGAGCGATCGAGCGCCGAGTAAGGAAGCAGGAAAACGTCGAACGCCCCCATCGCGACGTGCTCAGGAAGGTTGGGCAGATTCCCTGACATGCCGGTGAAGCGGATCGCGCCTTCGTCCTGAAGGGCCAGCATCTCGGCGATGGTGTCCTCGGCCCGCATCACGGCGACGCTCGGACTCATGTGCACCATCAGGATGTCAAGGTGGCCGGTGCGCATCCGGCGCAGGCTCTGCTCGACGCACGCGCGGACGTTCGCCCTCGTGTAGACGTGCGGCGGAAACGTGCGCGGGTCACCGTCCGCGGCGAGGGGGCAACCGCACTTGCTGGAGAGGATGAACTCGTCGCGCCTGTGGGAAATCCAGCGGCCGATGTGCTCCTCGGCGTCGCCGTAGTCCGGCGAGGTGTCGATGAGATTCACTCCCGAGTCGAGGACCGTGTTCAAAACCGTACGGGCCTCGTCGTCGCTCATCGGTTTGCCCCACGCCTGCGGCCCGCGCATCTCCATCGCTCCGTAGCCGAGGCGGCTCGCCTGCAATCCGGTTCTTCCGAGCTTCGCAGTTGGCAGCGTCACGCCGTCGTCCTCTCTTCGGTCTCGGCCGTCCTGGCGCGTCCGTACTCGGCCAGGGCGTGGAAGGCGGCCTTGGGTTCCCACGGCAGCCCCGGATACGTCGTCCCGGTGCGGCCGTGCTCCAGGATCTTGACGATGCCGAAGCTGGCGGTGTCGAAGTCCCGTTCGGGCTCGGAGGACGTCGGCAGGTCCCGGCGGGCGAAGGTGTTGACGAACGCCGTGTCCGTACCCTCTTCGTGGTAGATGTCGAGAAGCTCGCGCACGTACCCGGCCTGTTCTTCTTCGTCCCGCATGACGGTCGCGGTCAGGTGGGGGCGGGCGCGTTCGTCCCATTCGACGATGGACTCGCCGCGTGCGCCCAGAGCGGCGGCTCCGCGGTGGGTGGTGCAGCCGAACTCGGTGACGGCGAACGGCTTGCTCTGCGCGGTCTGCGCGCGGAGACCCTCACGGAATCCGTGCGCGGTGGTCGCGTCGCGGTATCCGGCATCGGTGGCGATCATGTCGAACGGAACCCAGTCCACGCCTTCGAAGGGCAGGGAGGCGTAGCTGATCGGGCCGCCGAACCGTTCGCGTACCGCGGCGACGGCTCGGGTGAGGAAGGCGTTGACGCGGGCGGGCAGTTCGGGGAGTGCGGCGCGCAGCCGCGCGGGCTCGGCGAGCAGGCCGAGCCGCTCCTTCAGGCTGTCACCGGGCAGAAACCCGCCGGTGAACAAGCTGATCTCGGAACCGGTCAGGAAGACGACGCGCGTCCCTTCCCGGCGCAGGCGTTCGGCCCGTTCGGCACTGTCGACGATGAACGTCATCAGCTCGTCCTGGGTCAGGCCGTTGGTGAACGGCGAGTACCAGACCTCCAGGCCCGCGCGGGCGGCGTGGTGTGCGGCGACCTCAAGACGGTCCGGGTCTCCCCCGGTGATGCGGACCGCGTCGCAGTGCAGTTCGTCGCGGATGATCTGCATTTCCCGGCGGACTGTGTCCGGGTCGAAGGGCTCGTGGGTGGTGGTTCCGGCAGACAGGAAGCCGGTGTCGTAGGTGACACCGTAGGCACGCATCAGGGGCCTCCATGGGTGGTTGTGCGGGTGGGACCTGGGTTCTCGGACGACCTAGAAGTCCATGTCGCCGCCGCCGGGCATGGCGGGAGCGGCAGGGGTCTTCTCC
>NZ_JBAHWD010000055.1:0-32912 GCF_037044575.1 Nonomuraea sp. LPB2021202275-12-8
ACACTCACCTAGATCAACATTTCAGGCCCCTGACCTGCGGTTTAACAGCCGCAGGTCTTTTGTTTCGTGTCCTTGGTAGGCAGCAGGCGGTGCCCCGCATGCAGCCGTAAGACCATGATCAGGGGACATGCGCGGGATGATCTTGATGCCGTTTTCCCAGCTCAGGCCCTGATTTTTCGCTATCCCGGCCTCCGGTACCCGTTACGCACGTCAGGGGATTGGACGGCAAGCGGGCCATACGGCCTGTCGGCAGATATCGGTTGGCTGCTTCCACGATATCCCTGGACAATCGCCTATCGTGATGGGGATCTCCGGCTTCGAACCGACCTTTCTCGTCGGGCTTGAAACCGTCCGGGCGAGACATGGACGGGGCCTGGCCGCGCTTGGTGGCCGGCGGCTGACGGGGTTCGCGCTCGTGCGTTTTGCCGAGGACGGGGACTGGTTCGCCGACTGCCCCGTCGTCCTGCACTTCGACGGCATCCAGGTGGAGATCTGCCACTGGAAGCTCGATGAGCTGTCGATCGCCTGGAACACCATCGACACGACGGCCACGATCAGCGACTGGGAGTGGTTCGAGCTAACTCCGGCGTGGTCCCACACCGACGAGCGCCTTGAGCCGTTCGTCGGCCAGGAACTCCGCGAGGTTGCTCTGCTCGAGTGGCGGCCATCACTGCGTCATGACCTGGCCGACGGAACTCTCGCCGTGGAGTTCGTCTTCGATACCGGCCGTTTCCACATCGCCAACGCTCTCGATGAGAACAGCATCGAGGTCGGCGAAGCCCATCCGGAATTCGTGCGACACCGGCTGGGCCGGTACACGCAGCCAAACTGATCAGTACCCGAGCTCTCCTTGGGCGTAGCCGGCGACCATCTCATCGGCGCCTCGTGCCGCATGCGCCAGCAGCGAACGATCCATGAAGTGCACCCCGCCTGGCAGCGGCCGCGGCGAAAGCCACGATCAGCCCATCCTCATTACCCAGCCCGGCCAGGATGTCACCGCAGCCGAAAGAGTCCCATCGCTGTCCGCCCAGCCACAGGGTCGACGCCCGGAGTCTGTCATCCGTCAGGACCGCCGCGCCGGCCTCCAGCTCAGAAAGACCGATCGCAGACAGAAAAATGCAGCGCCTGCCCACGTACAACCGGGGACGCGTCGACCACCTTGCCGATCGCCGCCGGGACACCGGCGCCGTCTTCGAAGGTGCCCAGGCGGTCAGCGAGTCGAGCGCCCAGAACAAATCTTTTCGAGCAGCCTGTCCCCAGGGAGCATGCCCAACCTAGATTCCACTCGGGATCTCCTGCGATGAGCCGGGTGCTCGCCCGCTGAATGGACACTTCCTTGCGGCTCTAATGCTCTTGCGCAGGTCGGCCGCCAGGTACTGGAGTTCCTCCGCTGACGACGACCACATCGTAGGCGTGGACGATCGTGGCCGTGAAGTCACAGATCACAGGCGGGTGCATCGGCATGGGCGGCCACCGGGGCCGACTCAGCTCATGGCGTCGAGGGCTTCCCGGCAGCGGCGGAGCAGTTTCTCGTCATCGACGAGCTGCGCGCTGCCGTACCCATGGTCGGACGCATCGTGCCTGCGCCCTCCCCAGCTCGGCTTCCAGGAGCGGCCGGGCCTCCACGGCGGCCCGCCCGAGTTCCGTGCAGAGCTCGGCCGCCTCCGTCCGGGTGTGCCCGTTCAGCTCCCACGCGCGCGCCACCACCGGCAGTGTGGCCGTGCTGCACGACCTGGCCGTGGCCGGCGACCACCAGGCGGGCCTGGCGGTCGCGGACTGGTGCGCCGAGCAGGGCAGGATGGACGAGCTGCGCATCCTGGCTGACGCCGGTGTCGGTCCCGCCAGTCGGCGGCTGTGCGAGTGGCTGACCGACATCGGCCGCGTTGACGAGCTGAAGCTGCGCACCCTGGCCGGCGACTACAGCGTGCGGGTCTCGCTCGTACGGATGGCCGAGACGGCCGAGTGGGCGGCGGGCAGGAACTCCTCTCCGGAGGGCTCGAATCGGACGGGTCCGTCGTGCCGGGCCCGGTTCGATGAAGGATCACTTCTAACTGTGGCAGGGGCGTGGGCTGGTGTCGGTATACGCGGTTCCGGTGCGGATCGGCGACGTTGTACTGCTGGTAGAAGCCGTGCAGGTGGCCGGATCAGAGCCGACCTCACGGGCTGACTCCGCGCGGGAGCGGGCGATCGACGCCTTCGACCGAGCCAGGAGGCCATCGTCGCGCGCCCCCGATCGATCTCGGCACCTGACCGGGGCCTGCCCGGGCGTGGGCGCGCCCAGTGCAGTTCGCGCCGACGCGCTCCCGCCCCCGCTGGGCGAGGACTTCCTGCAGGAACGGTTCGACCGGATCATGGAGGGGCTCCCCCGGTCCTGAGGCACGTTCGGAGCTTCGAGGCCCGGGTCGGGCACTTGTGATTTCTCCCGCCAGAACGGATCATTCAAGCATCGGTCAGGCCATCCATGGAGTCGCAGGACCTCAGTGCTGTTCCGTGCTCAGGAAGAGGGTGATCCGAGGCCAGGATCGCCCACCGACAGGAATTCTCCGCTCCCATCAGCAGGCTCCCCGCTCAATCAACGACCCGGCCTCGTCTCCCCGGCATCGATGAGCTGCGTCCACACAGCCGGCCCGAGGACCGGGTCGTGACGTAGGTCATGCAGCAGCCGCCCTTCGGGAAGCGCGTCGGCCAGCGAGCACCCCGAGCGGCTCGGCCGACGGGGCGGTGGCCGGTTCACCGAGGAGGGGGCGCGTCGCGGGCCCTCGGCGAGGAGCCGGTCGCGGGATCGCGGGTGAGCTCCACGACCCCGGGGCCGGACAGGACCTCGAACATGCGCCCCAGGTCCCGGGCGGCCTCGCGGCGCCAGAGATCACGCAGGCGCTCTTCCTCCTGGTCGAGAACGAAGTACTCCTGGCAGGCCAGCCACACCGTCTCTTCGAGCCGGACCATCGGCATCTCCTCCAGCCCGTACATGGAGTTGAGCACGTCCGGCAGGATCTCCTCGAAGATCTCGGCCAGGATGGGCTCGGGCCGCCACGTCGCGACGGGCACGGTCACCGCACGGCCCAGCTCCGGCAGCGCCTCGAACGCGCGCCGCCACAGCGCCTCCGGCTCGCGCAGCAGGGGTACGGCCTTGGCCACGCCGCACCGCTTCATGATCACCTGTGCCGCCCGAGAGTAGCGGCCGGGATCAGGCTCAGCACCGCACGCAGCACAGCCGTGGCCAAGAGCCCGACGCCGATACCGAGGCTCCCCTCCCCGTGCCACCATCCGCTCTCGACCGAACCCAGCCCGTACGTCCCGATTTCCCCCACAACGCGTGGAAGGCGGAGCATAGACGTAACCTCTTCCCGTACGTCGGTGGAATGCGACCAAGGAGAGACCCCTGCGACGAGACAGACTCCCGCGGCCGATACTGATCATCGCCTCAGTGCTGAGCCTGCTCGTGCCGAGCGGCTGCGCCATCGACAAGGGCACCGCACTCGCCGCGGACTTCGACGGGGACTGGGCCGGAACGCCGGACGTCACGAAGATCCACACGACCAAGAGCAACACGCTCCCCTTCGCCGGCACCGCGACCGGCACCCTGATCCTCAAGGACGGCACGCCGGCCGACCGCGTGACCAGGCTGGCGGACGATCTCAGGCAGTACGTCGCCGAGCACGACGCCATCACCGGCCGGATCACGGCGGGCACCGTCACCTTCACCGTAGTCGCGGACCAGGCACGCGCCGATGAAGTGCTGGCGCTATGGCGGTCACTGACGACCGACGGCAGGATGCTGACCGGCGACATCAGCGACGCGTCCACGAAAGAGACCGGCCGCTGGCGGATCGCACTCACCGCGGCCGACGCCGCGGGCGCGGCAGCGCTGTTCGAGGACCTGGTCACCGATGGCGACCAGCACCGGCCCCTGTCCGACGTGATGTCCCTCGAAGTCCGCACGGGCCGCGACGTACGACCCGGAATCACCGTCGGTACCGACTTCCACGGCACCCTCCCCACCGAGGCGATCGCCGCGTACGAGGCGGTGGCCGCCCGGTACGCCGTCGTCCGCGCCTCTCTCGCAGCTGATCGTGCGAGCATCGTGGTCGCGAGGGACGAGGAAAGGGCCCAGGCCCACGAACTGGCCACGACGGCGGCACCCGGCCTCGGCACCGCCATCAAGGTCACCAGCGACGGCGGCCCCTGATACCCGGACGCGACTCAGCGGACCGTTGCTCCACCGCGCCGTCGCTGTGAAGCAGCCACGCGTGAGCCTGCAGTCATGGCCGAAGGACAGAAGGACATCGCCAGTCGATCGCGTCCACGTCGCCGCCCGCGCTCGGCGGCTGCTGCACGCTGCTGTTCTGTCGTTCGCTGCTGCTATAGATGACGCCACCACATGATCTTCACGCAAACGGGATGTTCGATGGCATCAGTGACGTTACGCGATGAGACCACGACCAGCCGGGCGATGGAGAAGCTCTCCCTGCTTGAGCGGATCGCTAAGCTCGCCCCCCTGGTCGGCGGCTGACATGAGCGTTCTCGACGGCGTACTCTCTCCTCTCGCGCAGCGCCTGCTCTTTCTGCTCACCGGAAGCACGGACGACCCCACCTATTGGCCAGAGGTCTCCCGGCTGAGCGTCGGCCTGGCCGGACTGGGTGATGGCGCACCGGTCCAGGCCACTGGCGGCTCCGTACGGACCAGGTACAGGCTCAAGGAACAGGCCACGCGGCGGCTGGTCGAGCCGGCCCGCGAACTGGTCAAATTTCTGCTGGCGGAGGTCAGAAGACACGCCTACGGTCCCTTCACCACGCTGGTGGCGGCGGGGCTGGCGGGCATGGACGCCGAAGTGCGCGCCACGCTCGCCGAGAGCTCGGGACCGATCGCGGTCGCCGAGATGGACCTGGTGCTCGGCTGGAACGTGGAGCTCCGGGCGTTGTTCTGCGAAGCGGTACGGCCACCCGAGCCGCTGCCCGGCTTGACCGAATGGCTTGGCGGCCAGCCCTGCTACTTGAACTTCGCCCGTACGGCTCTGGAGGATGCGCGGGCCCGGGTCGCGGGGATCCACGCGGGCGAGATTCCGTACAAGGCGGAGAAGGCGTTCGACGGCGCAGAGAAGGCGGCGCTCGGCCGGGCGGTACGGCTGGCGCTCCTGCGCGACGAGCCCTGGCTGCCCGAGCTGCTGGACGAGCTGGTACGTGGGATCGCGGTAGCGCCCACCCAGGCCAAGACCCTGCCCTCCCAGGGGCTGCTGTTCGAGATCGCCCGCGCGGTGGAGGAGCACCCGACGCCCGAGGCGATCTCCGCGCTGCGCACCGCCCGCCGCATCACCCGGCACGGTGGGGTGCCCATGCAGCTCGATCGCAAGTTCAAGCGCATCGAGCCCGCCCTGGCCGACCGGCTGGAGGTGGCGTTCAGACTGCCCGACGGGCGGGTACGGCAAGCCGTCGGCGAGCACACTGCGGTGATCTCGATCGACGGCAAGGTCGAGCTGTCGTGGTGGCATGGCGACAAGAGGCTGAAGACGGTCCCGGCGGCGGTCAAACGAGAGCACCCCGATGAGGTCAAGCGGCTGCGCGAGCTGGCCAAGCAGACCACGCAGCAGCAGGCGACGCTGGCCAGGGCGCTGGAGGCCGGGTACGCCGGCACGACGACCCCGCCGTACCGGCAGTTGGAGGGGCGTCCGATCGCCGATCGGCTGATCTGGGAGTTCGAGGTCTCCCCCGGCGTCTGGCGCGCCGAGCTGGGGATGAACGTGCCGGACGTTCCGGTGCGGCTGTGGCATCCGGTCCGCGCGTCGGTGGACGAGGTGCGCACCTGGCGGGAGGCCATCCAGGACAAGGAGCTACGCCAGCCGTTCAAACAGGCCTTCCGCGAGATCTACCCGCTCGCCCCCGCGGAGGAGGCGGCCGGGGATCGGTCCAGCCGGTTCGAGGGGCACGTGGTGCACTATCGCCGGCTCCGCGCGCTGTTCAAGGACCGCGGCTGGCAGTCCCGGTTCCAGGGGCACTGGGAGGAAGATGGCGACGCGCACCGGGTCATGACCGGCGGACAATGGCGGGCGACGCTGGAACATCACCTGTGCGACGAGATCTACGCGGAGATCGGCCAGGCCCGCTTCCAGCGGAGGGCCGGCGGCGGGTGGCGTGACGTGCCGCTGGCGGAGGTGCCCGCGCTGGTGTTCAGCGAGGCCATGCGGGACATCGACCTGTTCGTGGCCGCCGCCTCCATCACGACCGATCCTCAGTGGGCCGACCACGGGCCTGACCGGCTGCGGAACTACTGGCAGAGCGGCTCGTTCGCGGCTCTGCCGCCCTCTGCCGAGGTGCGACGCGACGCGCTGTCCCGCTTGATCGGGCGTACGGTCATCGCCGACCGCTGCACCTTCACCGACCGCTTCCTGATCGTACGAGGCGACCTGCGCACCTACAAGATCCACTTGGGGTCGGCGAACATCCTGATGGAGCCCAACGACGCCTACCTGTGCATCGTCGCCGCCCACGACTCCCATGCTGGGCTGTTCCTGCCCTTCGAGGAGGACGGCCGGTTGGCGCTCATCCTCAGCAAGGCCTTCCTGCTGGCGAACGACACCGCCATCACCGACCCCACCATCACCCGCCAACTCCGGATGTGACCTTCTGCCGCATGGGTCGAGCAATTCGGAAGGACCAAGCCCCCCACCTGCGGCCGGCTGAGTAGGGGCTACTCATGCCTTTCCTGGCCGCCGACCTCATCGTTGGATCGTCCGACAGCTTCGGGAGGTTGACCATGACGTCTCCGTTCGTGCCCTACAGCCGGCGCGATGTCCTGCACGCGGCGGCCGGGCTCGGCGCGCTCCTCGGCGTCGACCTGGCAGGGCTCGGCCAAAGAGGGCCGGCCACGTCGGCGGGGCTGAGCCACGACGCGCGGACCGCGATGGCGGGGCCGTTCGCGTGGGTCGCGCGCCACGACCTGACCGCCGATCAGTTCCAGGCGGAATGGAACAGACTCGCGGGGCTGGGCTACCGCCCCACGCACGTGGACGGGTACACCGTCGCAGGCCAGGCCCGGTACGCGGGGATCTGGGAGCAGGCGCCCGGCCCGCCGCTGATCGCCAAGCACGGGCTCACCTCGGCGCAGTACCAGGCGGAGTTCACCCGCGTCACCGGCCTCGGGTATCGCCCGGTCGTGGTGAGCGGCTACGAGATCGGCGGACAGGCGCACTTCGCGGCCATCTGGGAGCAGACCGGCGGCCCGCCCTGGGTGGCCCGTCACGATCTCACCTCGGCCCAGTACCAGGCCGAGTTCGACCGCCTGCTCGGCCTCGGCTACCGGCTCGTGCTCGTGGACGGGTACCAGGTCGGCGGGCAGGCGCGGTTCGCCGCGATCTGGGAGCAGACCGCGGGGCCCGCCTGGGTGGGACGCCACAACCTCACCGCCGCCCAGTACCAGGCCGAGTTCACCAGTCTCACGAACCAGGGGTACCGCCCGGTCCATGTCAGCGGCTACCTGGTGGCGGCACCGAGCTGTTCGCGGCGATCTTCGCACACGGCGACGGTCCCGTCTGGTCGGCCAGGCACGGTCTCGACTCCGCCGCCTACCAGGCCGCCTTCGACGATCACGTGCGCCGTGGCTACCGGCCGGTCAAGGTGAGCGGGTACGGCCTGCCGCGCTTCGCCGCGATCTGGGTGAGCCAGACCGCCAACGACTTCTCCCGCGTCGACGCCACCGTCAACCGCCACCTGGCCGCCTCGGGCGTCGCCGGCATCTCGCTGGCGATCGCGCCGCGGCGCACTGGTCTTCGCCAAGGGGTACGGCCTGGCCAGGCGGGACACCGGCGAACGACTCACCGAACGGCACATCATGCGGCTGGCCAGCCTCGCCAAGCCGATCACGGCGGTCGCGATCATGCGTCTCGTCGAGACCGGCCGCCTGGCACTCGGCCAGCGCGTCTTCGGGGCCGGCGCCCTCCTGGGGACGCGCTACGGCACCAAGCCGTACACCGCGGCGCTGCAGTCGATCACGCTCAGGCATCTGCTGGAGCACACCGCCGGAGGCTGGCCCAACGACGCCACCGACCCGATGTTCACCAACCCCACCATGAACCACGCGCAACTGATCACGTGGGTGCTGGACAACCGGCCGCTGCAGTTCGCGCCCGGCACCAGGCACATGTACTCCACTCCCAGGAGAAGGACCGTGACCTGGCCAAGGTCGCGCAGACGTACAGTGCGAGCGGCGGGCACCAGGTCGGCGACTCGTGCGCCACGGTGACGGTCAAGGCCGTGAACTCCGGCACCGCGATGCGCAGACTGACCAACGGCTGGGACGAGGACAAGTACGGGCCCCGGCCCGATGTCTGGAGCCCGGCCTCCTCCGTCTGGGTGACGATCCTCAATCAGCAGCCGACCAAGGACGGCACGCACCCCGCCGCACGCCAGCAGCATTCCTCGATCGTACGCACGCCGCTGGTCATTGCCATACCAGAGCCCCAGGCCAAAGCGCTCGGCTGGCCGAAGAAGCCGCTGGGATGGGCAGACCTGGCCGAGCTGAGTGTCGACCAGGAAGGCTGGGGCACTTACGACCATCCCGAGTGGGGATCGTTCAAGCTCGGTAAGACCAACCCGCACTACTCCACCTCGGGGCTCAACGCCACGATCGGCGCCTATTTCGCCGCGACCGGCCTGCACAGCATCTCCGACATGACGGTGGACGACATCCAGGGCACCAAGGTTCGCCACTTCGTCGAAGGCATCGAGGATTCGATTCAGCACTACGGCGACATCTCGCTGACCTTCCTGGAGAACCTCTATCGCGCCGATCGGGACGGGCGAGCCCTCGAATACATGTCTGCGCTGACCGTGGAGGAGAACTCGGTCATCGACTACAACCGCGGTAATCCCACGGGCGATCCCGACGCACGCGGCACCCAAGCAGCTCCGAACACCCGGCTGGTCCCCATCTACCCCCAAGAGAGGACCATGTACTCCGACCACCCCTACGTGCCGCTGACCTGGATGCCGCCGGGCAAAAAGGCGGTGGCCGACGACTTCTTGCGCTATCTGATGAACGACGCCAAGCCGTACCTGCACAACGCCGGATACCGCGTGGACGACGGCACCGCCGCGCCCCCCGTCGAGGGCACGCCCGGTCTGCGAGACGGCAGCCAGATCAACACGCTCAACATGCCCGCACCGGAGGTGGTCAACGCGGTGTTGTCGAGCTGGTCGGAGCTGCGGAAAGAGGCGAGCGTACTCCTTGTCATCGACAAGTCGGGCTCCATGAAAACCCGGGTACCCGCCGACGGCAGGACCCGGCTCGACCTGGCGAAGGAGGCGGCCGTCGGCCCCCTTGCGCAGTTCCGCGCTGACGATGAGGTGGCGCTGTGGGAGTTCTCCTCCGAGTTGAGCGGCGAGATCGACCATCGCCAGTTGGTGCCGCTCGGGCCGATGTCGCGCGTCAGGCAGCAGCTCAAGACACAGATCAAGGCCATCGAGCCGCGGGGCGAGACCGGCCTGTACGACACCATGGCGGCAGCATTCGAGCAGATGCGCAAGGACAAGCGGGGCGACGCCATCAACGCAGTTGTCTTCCTGACCGACGGCAAGAACGAGAAGAGAAAGCCGGGCAGGGATCTGAACCGCCTGCTGGAAGTCTTGAACAAGCCGCTCGCGGAGTCGGTGCGGATATTCACGATCGGATACGGGGAGGAAGCGGACCAGCAGGTGCTCAAGCGCATCGCGGACGCGACGGAGGCACACGCCTACAATGCGACCAATCCCGACCTGATCGACGAGGTCTTCGCTTCGGTCTTCTCCAACTTCTGACCGACTGGTGCTACGCGCGAGCTTCGGTATTCAACTCAGCGACTCTCCCCGCCCGAGGCCGAGGGCCCGGATCGCAGCGCAGTGGTGCGACCGCTTGCTACGTCTACTGGTCCGCTTCGGCGGAGACCCGGGGCATCCGTAAGATGTATCGCTCAAGTAGTGGATGTGACGTAAGGGGCATAAGTGACCGGCCTTTCCCGTAGGGCTCTTCTCGCGGCGGCGCCGGTGGCGCTGATAACCGGACGACCGGCGCAGGCGGCGCCGCCCTCCCCTGTCGTACGCACGCTGGGCACCGCGCCGACGCAACTGGCCGGGTACGACAACCTGCTCAAGAAGTTCGTGCTGGCCCGCCAGATCAGGGCGGCGCAGCTGGCCATCATGAAGAACGGCAAGATCGTGCTCGCGCGCGGCTACGCCTACGACGACTACTCCAGGGTGCCGCGCACGCCGTCGCCGACGTCGTTGTTCCGGATCGCCAGCCTGAGCAAGAACATCACCTCGGCCGCCGTCATGCGCCTGGTGCAGGACGGCAAGCTGAGCCTGTCGGCCAAGGTCACCCAACTGCTCGGCCTCACCCCGGCCGACGCCCGGATGCAGCAGGTCACCGTGCTCCGCCTGATGCAGCACCTCGGTGGCTGGGACCGCGACGTCTCCAAGGACCAGCTCTGGCTGGACCACACCATCTCGGCCGCGCTCGACGTGCCGCTGCCGATCGGGCACGACGACATCATCCGGTACGCCACCGCCCGCCCGCTCAATCACGCCCCGGGCACCAAGATGGTCTACAGCAACTACGGGTACATGCTGCTCGGCCGGATCATCGAGAAGGTCTCGGGACAGCCCTACGAGACGTACGTCATGACCAAGCTGCTCCAGCCGCTCGGCATCACGCGCATGCGGCTCGGCAAGAGCCTCAGGAGCGAGGCCGCGTCCGGCGAGGTCAGCTACGAGTCGCAGTACACGAACAAGACCGTCCTGGACACCTCCGGCACCACCGTCCCCTACCCCTACGGCGGCTTCAACATGCCCAACCAGGACGCCAACGGCGGCTGGCTGGGCTCCGCCGTGGACCTGGTCCGCTGGACCCTCGCCTTCGACCGGCCGGGCACCGTGCTGAGCACGGCCTCGATCGCCAAGCTGGTGGCCAAGCCGGAGATCGGCGTCAACGAGTACGGCTCGTGGTACGGCGGCGGCTGGTGGTGCCGCCAGGTCACCGGCCATCTCAACACCTGGCACGACGGCTCGATGCCGGGCACGTTCGCGTACCTGGCGCGGCTGCAGAACGGGTTGAGCTACGCCCTGCTGTTCAACCGGCGCGAGGAGAGCGGCTCACTCGACTACGACGGGATCGACGACGACATGAACAAGGTGACCGTGTCCTCCTGGCCCACCACCGACCTGACCTCGAAGTACTTCTGACCTGATCTGCCTCGTCAGGTCTGCGGGCCGCAGGACCAGGAGTGATCCACCAGGGTGAGGGGCGAGCCGTACCGCTCCGGTTCCCAGCCGTCTCGCTGGAAGAGCTTGGCAACCGCGTCGGCCGGGCTTTCGGCGTTCTCGCCTGTCAGGCCCGCCGCCTCGGCGAGGTCATTGACCCGTACCAGGTAGCGGGCCTCGACCTGCACGGACGACGGATCCCGGACCTCCTGGGCCGGCTCGTCCTCGTCCTCCTCCAGGTCGCTGAACGGATTGCCTCAACCGGTCTGACCCGCGCAGACGTTGGCGTAGGCGAGTGCGGAGGAACGCAGCCGGTTGAGAGCCGCGGCGACGGCCGGGTAGTCGTCGGGCGAGCTGCTGACCACCTGTGCGTGCTCCTTGATCGCCTCTCCCAGCTCGGCGGCCCTGTGCAGCAGGTCTTCCACTGCTTTCTCCTATGAGTTCTTGTACGGGTAGTGCTTGGTGTGTGAGATCTCGCCGTGCTTGTTGACGTAGTCGACGTGCACATGATCGTCCTTGGAGCACTCCTCTCGCATCTTCGCACGACCCCCATGTCGGGCATCCTCCTGCGCCGCGTCGACGGCTTCATCACGGCTGTTGAACCGCTTGGTGCCGGAGTTGGCCTTGCTCGGCGCGTTCTTGCGGATGGGCATGGAGAGCGGGCCGAAGCCCGGCCGCTCCGGCGGGTACGGACTGCGCCACGGCCCCGGCGACCGCCCGGGAAAGCCGGCCAGTGCCAAATTGCCGAGACCCGGCCTGCCGGGCGCGGGCATGCGCAGCGCCTTCTTCTACGCCTGGGGCAGGTCCGCGGCCGGGTTCGACGAGGCGGAGCGGATGCGGCTGGTGCTGCTCGGGCAGCGGGCGATGGCCTCCTACGGGTTCACCACCGTGCAGGACGGGCGCCTGATGACGCTCGCCGACCTGGAGATCCTGGAGCAGGCGGCGGCGCGCGGGCTGTTCGACCTGGACGTGGTCGCCTCTGCCGACCTCGCCCTGGTGCCCGAGCTGGGCGAGAGGGCGGTGTCCGTGCCGGAGTACCGTAACCGGTTGCGGATCGGCGGGGTGAAGCTGGGGCTGGACGGCTCGCCGCAGGGCCGTACGGCGTGGCTGACCCGCCCCCTACCTGACCCCGCCGGAGGGAGAGGGCGACAGCTACCGCGGTTACCCGTCGATCTCGGACTCCTCGATCGTGGACGCCGCGGTCACCGACGCGTACGGCAAGGGCCGCCAGGTCCTGGCGCACACCAACGGCGACGCCGCGATCGACCAGTTCCTCGCCGCCGTCAGGAAGGCCACCACGCGGCATCGGCCCGCCGACCCCCGCCCGGTCGCCATCCACGCCCAGACCGCCCGGCAGGACCAGCTCGACGCGATGCGCGAGCTGGGCGTCATCCCGTCCTTCTTCTCCATGCACACCTTCTACTGGGGCGGCTGGTACCGCGAGACGGTGCTCGGCGAGGAGCGCGCGGCCGGCATCTCGCCGGCGGCGTCCGCGCTGGCTCGGGGCATGATCTACACCTCGCACCACGACGCGCCCGTGGCCCTGCCCGACTCCATGGCGATCCTGTCCAGCCAGGTCACCCGGGTCACCCGCAGCGGCCACGTCCTGGGCGAGGAGCAGCGGGTCTGCCCGATGGACGCGATCAAGGCCACCACCATCAACGCGGCCTACCAGTACTTCGAGGAGGCCACGAAGGGGTCCATCACCGTCGGCAAGCTCGCCGACCTGGTGATACTCACCCGCAACCCACTGACAGTGCCGCCGGAGGAGATCCGCGCCATCCAGGTCGTCCAGACGATCAAGGAGGGCAGGGTCGTCCATCCGGAAACGCCGGAGAAGCCCAGCAGTTGAGGGAGAGCAGCCATGAGCAGTCCAACCTTCACGGACCCGCCGCAGAACGCCCCCGACGGCGACGACTTCTTCACCCGGCCCACGTCGCTGCCCGCGGGCGAGTACGGCGACCCCATCTACCAGCGCCTGCTGACCAACCCGGTCGCCGCGCTGGAGAAGGGGCGCAACTGGCTGGTCCTGTACCTGTCGGAGAAGGTGAAGCACACCAGGAGAAGTTCAATCGCCAGCTCCAGGCCATGAACCCCGACCTGACGATCAGTGTGCCCATCCGCATCGCCCAGTCCGCCGACGACACCCGGGTCAAGGCCGAGACGACCGGCGTCGGCGAGATGGCCGTGCCCGGCACCAACGCGCTCGTGGGTGAGCTGCTGAAGACCAACCAAGCCGGCCCGTCCGGCCTGCAGTACGTGCTCTACGGCCAGAAGGAGGTGCCCATCCCCGATCTCGACCCGGCCGACCTGCACGCCCACTTCGCGACCATGAACCACGACCTGCCGGCCATGACCGCCTGGCTCCGCGACCTGTTCGCCGTGTGACGGGGGCGGCGCGCAGGTCAAGAATCACGATCAGTTCTTGCGCTTCTTCCGGCGGCCTAGGGCTCCCGGCGGCCGGGTGGGGACGAGGCGGAGGGGGTGGCGGGCGGTCTTGCGGAGCGGCTCGGCGACCAGCTCGCGTAGCTCCCGCAAGCCCACGGCATCGGGGTGTCCCGAGGCCAGGATCGCCTCCACGAACTCGTACGCGTCCCCGCCCCCCATCATCCTGAGCTGCTCGACAAGCCCCTCAGGCCCCGCGAGCTCCAGCACCGACAGGAAGTTCTCCGCTCCCAGCAGCAGGTTCTCCCGCTCACTCAACGACCCGGGCTTCATCTGTCCGGCATCGATGAGCTGCGTCCACACGGCGGGCCCGAGGATCGGGTCGTGACGGAGGTCATGCAGCAGCCGCCTTTCGGGAAGCGCGTCGGCCAGAACGCGCAGCATCGGCCCCACCCGCGTACGGAACGGGCACTCCCGCACGGCCCGCAGCAGCATCTCGACGTCCTGCCCCGGCCGGGCCAGCCACCCCTGGAGCTCCGCGACGGCGTCCTCCGGCGGGTAGTGCTGAGCGAGCACCCCGAGCAGCTCGGCCGGCGGGGCGGTGGCCAGTTCGCCGAGGAGAGGAGCGTCGCGGCCCTCGGCGAGGAGGCGGTCGCGGACGCCGCGCACGCCGAGCGGAGTGAGGCGGACCAGCGGGAGGTCGGGCTCGGCGAGGGCGGTGCGCAGGCGTTCCACCGCGTCCGGTGGGAACGGGTGGTCGTCGTGGTCGAGGTCGCTGGCGTAGAGGGGGTCGGCCGGGCCGCGGGTCAGCTCCACGGCCCCGAGGTCGGACAGGACCTCGAACATGCGCCCCAGGTCCCGGGCGGCCTCGCGGCGCCAGAGATCACGCAGGCGCTCTTCCTCCTGGTCGAGAACGAAGTACTCCTGGCAGGCCAGCCACACCGTCTCTTCGAGCCGGACCATCGGCATCTCCTCCAGCCCGTACATGGAGTTGAGCACGTCCGGCAGGATCTCCTCGAAGATCTCGGCCAGGATGGGCTCGGGCCGCCACGTCGCGACGGGCACGGTGACCGCACGGCCCAGCTCCGGCAGCGCCTCGAATGCGCGCCGCCACAGCGCCTCCGGCTCGCGCAGCAGGGGTGCGGCCTTGGCCACGCGGAGGAGCCGACCCTTGCTGACGCGGGTCAGGCGCAGCTTCCTGGCCCAGGCGAGCAGCAGGTTGAGCTGCGGCAGATCGGCGGCGCTGCGCACGCTCAACTGGTCCTCGCCGGTGCCCAGCAGGGCCGACAGCTCAAGGGCGTCGGCGACGCGGAGGTTGCCCGCGTCGGTGAGGGCGCGGCCGTCCTTGCCCGCCCAGCCGGCCAGGATGATGAGACGCTGGACGGTCCGGCTGCGCGCCGCGGCCTCGGTCAGCTCGGACGCGGGGGACAGGGAGACGGGCGGCTGGGGGAAGGCGCGTTCCTCGCCGATGCCACCGTTCACCAGGCGGTTCTGCATGATCTTGTCGAGCACCTGCTCGTCGTACGGAACACGACCGGCGTCGAGATCGCGCTTGAACCGCTCGAACGCCCCCGGAACAGTGAGATCGACGCCCTGGCCGAGAGCCGTGTACGCCCAGAACGTCGCCACCCCCCGCAACGTCGGATCGTCGAGCGCGGCCGCGTACTCCGCCCGCACCCCGGCGATGATCTCCTCCGCCTCCGCCGGCGTGGCGCCGCGCGGGTCGCGAAGGCCCGTGACGTCGAGATAACGCAGATACGTGCGCAGCACCTCCGGGGCGAGGTCGAGCTCCTCCCGCGGGGCCGTCACCTTGTACGGCACGTACCGCAGCAGGAAGAACCTGATGCGCGCACCGTCCCAGTACGCCAGCCGGCCGTCACGGCTCTCGTGCCGCGCGTCGACGGCGGCGGAGAGCAGCAGGCCATCGACCGGATGCCCGTGCTCCTCCGCCCAGGTGACACACCGCCGGATCAGCAGGTCCTTGGCGGCCTCGAACTCCTCGGCCTCTTCGGGCTCGAACCAGGTACGCACCAGCCAAGCCTCTCATCCCTCCAGGGGCACCGTCTCTCCTGTCGGACGAGGTTCTCGGCTCTCGGCGAGCCGCCGCAGCCGGGCCGGCCCGCCCGCCCGGGCGCGATGGCGCTCAGGTCGGTGCCTGATGCTCGCCCGGCGTGACGACGCCGGATTCGTACGCCAGGACCACCGCCTGGACCCGGTCGCGCAGCCCGAGCTTCGTCAGGATGCGCCCCACGTGGGTCTTGACCGTGGTCTCGGACAGGAACAGCTCGGCCCCGATCTCGGCGTTGGACGCGCCTCCTGCCAGGCTGAGGAAGACGTCACGCTCACGCTCCGTGAGCACCTTGAGCACGGCGTCCGGGTCGGTGTCGGCCTTCGCGACGAGCCGCCCGATGAGCCGGCGGGTCGTGGCGGGCGCGATGATCATCACGGATCGACAAGCTCAAGGAGGGCGGGAGATGAACTTCTGGGAGACCATCACCGGCAGCGATCTCACCAGGGAATGGAAGGCGTTCGAAGCCCGGGCCGAAGCGCTGCCGGCCGGCTACCGGGCGGCGTGGGACAAGATCAAGGGCCATCTCTTCCTCTACGGGGACTTCACCGGCCGGAACCTGATGCCGATTCTCGACGGCGCCCTGGGGCTGCTCGAAGAGACCGCGGCCGATGGGCAGAGCGTTCACGAGGTGCTGGGCGACGACATCGAGGGGTTCTGCGCGGCGCTGGCCGGCGGAGAAGGGGCCCGGAACTTTCGCGACCGCTGGCGCGAGCAGTTGAACAGGAACGTGGCCAGGAAATTGGCCCGGCTAGGAGGCTGACGTGGGCATCCAGGACATCATCGAGGGCAAGAAGCAGTGGCGGGCGCACCTGGCCCGGGTCAAGGCGCTCCCGCCGGACTACCAGATCGTCTACAAGGAGCTGCAGAGATACTTCTTCAAGGTCGGGCCGGTCGAACTGACTGACGGGTCCCTGCTCACCGGGATCGTCGACTTCTTCGAGGAGGGCGCCGCGGCCGGCAAGGGAGTCCTGGAGCTCATCGGCAACGACGTCGCCGCCTTCGCCGACGACCTGATCAAGGACTCACGCACCTACGCCGACCTCTATCAGGAGTCCATCAGCGGGAAACCCGGCACGGCCGGCGAGTAAGGCCCGTGACCCGGCCGGGTCAGCTCGCGGCGCGGTCGCCGAGCGGGCGGCGGCGCAGTGCCGGGTCGGTCAGGGGCGCGGGGCTCCAGAGGCCGACAGGGTGATAGACGTTGGTGCCGGGCGGCACGAGCTGGTCGATCCGGTCGAGCACGGTGTCGTCGAGCACCAGCGAGGAGCCCTTCAACAGGCCTTCCAGCTGCTCCATCGTGCGCGGACCGAGGATGACCGAGGTGACCGCCGGATGTGCCGCGACGAAGGCGACGGCCAGCTCCGGCAGGGTGCAGCCTAGCTCGTCCGCCAGCTTCACCAGCTCCTCGACGATCTCCAGCTTGGCGGCGTTGACCGGGATGGACGGGTCGAACCGCTCGGGAGCCTGCGCGGCGCGGCCCTGCGACATGTCGACCTGCTGCCCCCTGCGGTAACGGCCGGTCAGGAACCCCCAGCCCAGCGGGCTGTAGGTGAGCACCCCCAGGCCGAGCCGCTGCGCCGTGGGCAGGACGTCGCCCTCGATGCCGCGGGCCAGGATGTTGTACGGCGGCTGCTCGGTGCGGAACCGGTACAGGCCGCGCTGCCGGGCCACGTGGTAGGCCTCGACCGTCTCGTGCGCCGGGAAGGCCGAGCTGCCGAAGGCGCGGATCTTGCCCTGCCGTACCAGGTCGGTCAGTGCGGAGAGGGTCTCTTCGATGTCGGTCCGGTGGTCGGGACGGTGGATCTGGTAGAGGTCGATCCAGTCGGTACGCAGCCGCTTGAGACTCGCCTCGACCGCGCGCGTGATCCAGCGCCGGGAGTTGCCGTTCCGGTTGCGCCCCTCCCCCATCTGGAAGTGCACCTTGGTCGACAGCACCACCTCGTCCCGCCGGCCCTGGAGCGCCTTGCCCACGATCTCCTCGGACTCGCCCGCCGAGTACATGTCGGCGGTGTCGACGAAGTTGATGCCGTGGTCGAGAGCGGTGTGGATGATGCGGATGCTGTCGTCGTGATCGGGGTTGCCGGCCGAGCCGAACATCATGGTGCCGAGGCAGTGGGTGCTGACCTCGATGCCAGTGCCGCCGAGGATGCGATATCTCATACTTCCGCACCGTAGGGTCTAGAGCCGACTCTAGGTCAAACCGCGCTCGCACGCGTACTGCGCGTGACGAAAAGGGCGCATGCCTGAATATCACTTTCTAGTAGTCACACTGTGACGGTTCGTCTAACGTGAGTGAGGCTGATCTCTCCCCCGAGAGGAGCCGGGCATGTACACCAGTCCTCCCGAGCCTTCGCCGTCCGTGGACCCGTCGGCCACGCCACAGGTCCCCTTCGGCGCCGCGATGCGGGACGCGACCCGGTACATGTCGGTCGCGGCGTACCTGGATCCGTCGTTCCGCGAGACGGCGCTGCACGAGCTCGTCCGCAACCGCCACCGGGGCGTCGCGCCCTCGCACGGCGGCTTCGACGTGGTGCCGGTGCTGCGGCACTGCCTGCGCGCGCGATCGTTCCTGATCATGCGCGAGGTCGTGCTGACCCTCGTGCTCGTCGGCGGCCTCATCTTCCTCACCGAGGGCACGATCCAGGTGCTCGCCGCGGTGCTCCCGCTCGCCCTGCTCACCGTGCGGCCGCTACGCGGGCTCCCCCGGCCGCACAAGTTCTTCGCCTGGCTGATTCTCTCGGTGCTCGTGTCGGTGCCGGCGACCCTCGCGGTCATAGCCGTGCTCTCCGCACGAGTGCTCAGCTTCGGTGTCGGAACCGCCGACGACCTGCCGACCGCGGCCGGACTGCAGGTGCAGCTGCTCATCATGATGCTCCTTCCCATCGGCGTGGCGGTCGGCTACCGGATCGCCGTCTACCACGTCATCTCACGTCGGCTGCGTCCGGGGACACCACCGCCGCACGAACCGTCGGCCGACGCGGAGGTGGAGCAGCGGCTGCAGTGGATCGGCGCGGCGCAGCACGGGAACGTCACGCTCTACTCCGGCCGGAACCCGTTCCTCGGGGCCGGCGACGCGGCCCGGGCCTGGACCATCGCCGTCGAGATGGACCGGACGGCGGACGCCCGGGACAGCCCCGGGCCCGTGCGTCCGCTGGTCGAGATCGACCCCCTGGAGCTGCACACGTTCGTCCGGGAACGGCTGGCGCAGATGAGCGCGCGGTCCCACCCGGCGGGCATCATCAACCTGCGTATCCGGGACCAGATCGTCGCCACCGGCCGGTTCAACCAGCTGCACGGCTGGAACGGCAGCGGCCCGGCGCTGCATCCGCTGGTCGAACCCGGCCAGCTACGACCGTGGACGGGCCTGCCCGACCCGGTCATCGCCGCGGTGATCCGCAGCCCGCAGGCGGGCGCGCGGCACTACCAGCGGCTGGACATCAACTCGGAAGGGCCGAGCGTGCTCGACCCGGCGGGCCGGACCGTCATCCCGGCCGAGGACCGCGGCACCTCGGTCACCGCGTTCGTCCACCTCGCGGTCGAGGGCCGCATGCTCTACACCGAGTTCGTCGTCACGGTGCTGCCGCCGGTGGCCAGGGCGTACCGCTCGGTGGACGAGCTGCCGCTCTCCTCGCCTCCGCTCCTGGCCTACCACGCGCTGCGCGGGCGCTCGCTGTACCTGTTCCGCGACATCGCCGCCGCTCCGCTGCGGCTGCTGCGCATGGGCTGGCAGGCGTTCCGGCACCGCATCGGGGTGGACGACCCCCGGGCGTACACCGCCTACGATTACGGGGCCCGGCTGAGCCTGCGCGAGCTGGGCGCGGCCGAGCGAGCGGACACCCTCATCCAGGAACTGGACACCTTCAAGTACACCAAGCTCGTCGAGGAGCGGCTGACCTCGGCCGTGCTCGATTTCCTGGAGGACAAGGGCGTGGACACCGCCGCGTACCGGCGTCAGGCCACCGCGGTCTCGGTCTCCGCCACCATGCACCAGGAGTTCAGCGGCGACTTCTCAGGGGCGCAGTTCGGGGGCCCCGGTTCCCAGTTCAGCCAGAACGTCAATATGCAGCGAGCAGAGGGCGGCGCATGACTGACAAGGGCAAACAAACCTACAGCGGAACATTCACCGGCAGCCAGTTCGGCGGCGCGGGTTCCCATTTCACGCAGCACGTCATGGGGGGCGGCCCGGCCGCCGACCCGGACCTGGTGAGCCTGGAGGCGCTACTCAAGGATCTGATGGCGCACGTGGCGGCCCGTTCCGGCGAGATCGACCATCCCGAGCGGGCCGGCCGCGACGCGGATGAGATCCTCAGCGAGGCCGCCCGCCCGGCTGCGGATCGGGACACGGGCCGCATCGCCGACGCGTTCCGCCGCCTGCGCGACCGCCTCCGCCCGGTCGCGGACTTCGCCGATTCGCTCGGCAAGCTCGCCGAGCTCCTGACCAAGTTCGTTCCCTCCTGAGGGTAGTTCAGCCCTGGTCGTACTGACTGTCGACGACGGCCAGGAACGCCTCCACCAGCTGAGGATCGAAGGACGCTCCCGCTTCCTGCCTCATCATGTCGAGAGCCGCTTCGAGGCTCCGCGCCGGCCGGTAAGCGCGGTCGCTGGTCATGGAGTCGAACGCGTCGGCCACGGAGATGACGCGGGCGATCTCTGGAATCTCCCTCCCCACCAGGCCCCTGGGATAGCCGCGGCCGTCGAAGCGTTCGTGGTGGTGCAGAATCCCCTCCAGAGCGGCGCCGGCGACCACCGATCGAGCGGCCGGTTCCAGGAGGTCGTCAAAGAGCTCCACCGATCTCGCGACGATGCTCACCCCGCAGCTCGTATGCGACTGGATCAGCGAGAACTCCTCCCAGGTGAGAGCTTCGTCCTTGTTGAGCACGATGCCGGGGACAGCGATCTTGCCGATGTCATGAAAAAGCCCAGCGAAGCGTACGGCCTCCAACGTGTCAGGCCGCATTCCCAGCTGGCCGCCGATCAGGACGACCAGCCGGGAGATACGCTCGCTGTGCCGTCGCGTGTACGGACTCTTGACCTCCAGCGCTGTCATGAGCACCTCGGCCAGGTCGTCGGCGGTCACCCGGGCGGCCTCGAACCGGTCAGGCGACCGGGCGGCGCCGTACCCGGCATCGGCCCAGGCCCGCCACTGTGCGAGCGCGTCCTGCGGGCGTCCACGTGCGACCAGTAGCCCGGCCATCCGCAGGGCGGCTGCCCTGTCGCCGGCATCAGCGGCGGCCCGCCCGTGCGTGAGGGCTCGCTCTGCTCGGTCCTGCTCGTCGAGCAGATCGGTCAGCATCGCGTTCGCGGAGCCTGCACCGGCCTCGGCCCGGGCTCGCCAGAGCGCCACCGCGTCATCCACCCGGCCCTGCCCGACCATGAGCGTGGCCAGGAGCCCGGCCGCCTGCCCGCTACCGGAACGGACGGCCTGGCGGTACAGGGCTCCCGCATGCTGGTGGAAGAGGCGGTGTTGCGCGGCGTGCGCGACACGGGTCTGGTCACCGGGATCGGTGAGTTGGTCGACCAGAGCCTGCCAGCAGGTACCGGGTACTTCCGCCAGGCGGCGTTGCTGACCGGCGTGGTGCTGAAGGTAGTCGGCGACCTGGTAGCCGGTGATCTGGCCCATCGTGGTGGGGCCGGTCACCGGGGCGAGGGCGGCCGCGGCGCCGTTCAAGGTGCCGGTGGCGTACGCGAGGGCGGTCTCGAACCAGTCGGGCGGGGCGGCGGCGCGCTGGCGGACGTCGCAGTATCCGGGCGCTGCGGCACGCAGCAGATCCGGACTGAGCGGAGAAGCGACCCCGAGGCGAGTGGCGTCGATGGCGGCGTTCAGCAGGGCGGCGGCGTAGGGATCGGCGCCGCGCCATCGACCCACGAGTTGGGGAGCCGCGGCGATGATCTGGGTGAGCCCGTAGTCCCCGTCTCTCAGGGCCAAGGCGATCCGCTGGTCCCCGGAGGTCGCCACGGCCGCCGCCCGCTCGCGTTCGGCGGCGCTGAAGGAGCTGGGCAGATGAACCACGTCGGCCAGGTCGAGCAGTTCCCGTTGCGCGGCGTACAGGTCCGACTGTCTCTGGCCCGGCATCGCCGTGAAGGCGTTGTAGCGCTCGGGCCAGATGGTCGCGACCAGCACCGCGCCTGCCTGCAGCAGGACGCGGACGGTGGCGGCGCTCAGTCCGGCCGAGCCGCCCAGGAACCGTTGCGCCTCGTCGAGCCAGACGACCAACCGATCGGTCCTCTGCTCGGCGGCCCGCCGGACCTGGTCGGAATCAGCGGGATGCAGCAACCACCAGTGCGGCAGCACCGCTCCGATCGCCTCGTACGCGCATCGGGACTTACCCACCGACGACTCACCGACCAGCACCACCATGCCGCCCCGGCCGGCAGCCTTCGCCAGCAGCTCCCGGACTCCACGCGGGGCGGTATCGGTGTCACGAAGAACGTAGGCGGGAAGGTCGCCGGTCGCGCCCGGAGCGTCGATCGCGGCATGCACGCCCAGCCGCCGCGGGTCGGCCTGCGCCACCCGGATCAGGCCGGCGGTGCCGGGGGCATCGGCGGTGAGCGCGCGTTCCCGTGCCCCTTGCCAGGCTCCCCATCGCTCGCGCGGAACCGCGCAGGCCCGCAGGAACACCTCCAGCGTCTCCCGGCTGGCCCGGCCCTTGTTGAGCAGATCCGACAGCGTCGAACTCGGCAGCCCGTCCCCCGGCCGGTTGCCGGGATTGGCCGCTCTGTCGAGGTCGGCGTACGAGCGGCCCGCCCGGATGGCGCGGAGCGCGGAGATCAGCTCGGGGACGGTGTGCACCTGGCCGGGGTCGGGCATCTCGACGTGCACCAGTGACGCTCCTCCCGTCCTGACATCCCCGTCCGGCGACTGGCTCGGACGGCGTCGGACCGGTTCCACCTCCTATCGTCGATGCGGCTCCAGTGGCCGTCCAGCCTGCGCGCCCGGTTCACGCTGCGCGGTGATGCCTCCGGCGTGCTCCGCATCCGGTGCCGGACCTTGTTCCCTGCGCTGAGCTTGGCGAACAGCCGACGCCTATCTCGGAGGAACCACGATGGAGCTTCTGGTCGACCTCATCCCGCTGGCCGTCGCCGCCCTCGAACTGGCCACCGCCCTCATCCATCACAAAGGCGCGCGCCGGTGAGGGGCAAGCCTGCGGCACCGTTCCATCCCTGGGTAGCCGGGCGTTCGCGGGCTCGATGCCGAGATCTGCCCCTGAGCCACTCGTGGAGTCGTGTCAGCGGTCGCGTCAGCACGGCGACAGCCCGCTATCAGAGCGGTCGGCGATCGTCATGGTCATGAACGGAGCAACGCCCGCCCGTTCCACCTACGCACTGAGGAGCACCCCCATCATGACCATCACCCTCTCTGACCAGGACCAGCGCACCCTCCGCATCGCCGGTTGGGGCGCCGTCTGGCTGATGTCGGCCGCCGGTGCCGCCGGCTCGGCCCACAAGGCCGCCACCAACGGCTCCATCGCCCTGACCTCCGCCACCGGCCTGGCCGGCCACGTCCTGGCCAAGGCCCCCAAGGGCCTGACCGGCAAGACCACCGCCGCGCTCGCCGACCAGGTGCTGCCCGCCCTGACCGCCTCCATCACCCTGCTCAAGCAGCAGGCTCCGGAGGAGGCCGGCAACTTCCACCGCACCGTCACCGTCGCCATCGACGCCGCCGTCCAGTCCCAGAAGGGCGAGCCCAGTCCCACCATGACCGACATGGCCCGCAAGATCACCGAGGCCCTCGTCGCCGCCTGACCACCGTGCCGACCCCCTGCAACTCCACGCCACCACGGGGTCCTCTCCGGACCCCGTGGTCGCGCCTTCTCGGGCTCATACCTGGATTTATGATCGGCGGCATGGCACTGCGACTTGTACAGGTGAACTTCAAGGCCCGGGATGACGCGGCGCTCGGCCAGTTCTGGGCGGAGGCGCTCGGCTGGGAAGTTTCCAGCGAAGCACCCGGCGTGACCAACCTCGAACCCGAAGGCGTGGCCTGGCCGGACCCCGCCGGCTTCTACCTGGACTTCGTCGCCGTCCCGGACCCCGAGTCGGTGAAGTACCGCGTGCACCTCGATCTCGCCACCACCTCCCCCGCCCATCAGGCCGAATTGGTCGCGCGCCTGATGAAGCTCGGTGCGACGCCGGCCGATGTGGGCCAGGGCGACGTCCCGTGGACGGTTCTGGCCGACCCGGAGGGCAACGTGTTCTGTGTGCTGGAGCCCCGGGAGGTCTACCGGGACACCGGGCCGATCGCCACGCTGGTGGTCGACTGCGCGGACCCGCGGGGCATGGCCCGGTTCTGGGGCGAGGCAGTGAGCTGGACCGTGCACGAGGTGACCGACGATCATGCGCGACTGCGCTCCGCCGAGGGTGTCGGGCCGTACCTGGAGTTCCTCCGCACCATGCCCAGCGCGCGGACCGTGTGGAACCGCATCCATCTCGACCTGCTGCCCGACCCCGTTGACGATCAGGCGGCAGAGGTGACCCGGCTGCGGGCTCTGGGCGCGACCCCCGCCGACGTCGGCCAGGGCGCTGTTTCGTGGCAGGTGCTGGCCGACCCGGAGGGCAACGAGTTCTGCGTCCTCGGACGGGGCTGACGCAGCAGAGTTTCGGATCGGCGCCTCGGATGTCCACCTGGCCGCTAGGGCGGGGCCCAGGTACCGGGGTCCATCGGCGGCAGGCGTCGCCGCCTGAGCCGCGGCGCCGATCCTGGGCGGGTTGCCTGAGGTCCGGACGCGGTCGCCCCTTGGCGCGCGCTACTGCTGCATGTCGAGCCGTGCCAACCTGATGGGCCTCCGCGGGGGATCTATTGGGTGGGCGCGCCGATACGCCTGCGAGATTTCTAGTCACGTGGCTGAGGTGCGGAGAAGAGGGCCAGAGAATGACCACCGCCACCGCCACGAACACCGGCCCCACCGCCGCGGCCTCGCCATTCGACTGCCCCTCCGCCCCGCTCAGCTCGTGCTCGGTGGACAAACGAACATCGGACGTGATCTCGGGTATGTCCGTCAGGCGAAGACGGCGTTCACGGCCTTGCTCACCTCCGCGAGCGGGACTTTCTCACGTTGACGTTCGAAGGCGATCCACTGTTTACCCTCCGCGGCGACCCCTTCCAGGACGTGCAGGGCGTTCCAGATCCCCGCTGTGCCGAGGGTCACCTGTGACGCGCCTTGTGGATCCTTGTCCTCAGTCTCGGTGACATCTGTGGGCGGATCGGTCACCTTGACCTTGATCGGGTCGCCGTTGGTCAGCGTCAGCACGAAGACGTTCTCCCCGTTGTCAGTCTCGGCCACCTGGACGGAGGTGAACGCGTCGTAGCGGTAGTTAGTGCGTGCCCGGATGGGGAAGGTGACCTTCTGGAAGTCGAGGCGCATGGTCAACTGCCGCACGCCGTCCTTGGTGAGCAGGAAGAGCAGAATCTTGTACTTCGAATATCTCCATGGCCCGTCCTGGATGCGTGCCCTGTCGTAGAAGGGCGTGGCGGGCGCCTCGATGAAGGCGTGGGCGAGGACGTCCTGTCGCTTCAGCCTGTACAGGCCCATCGCTTGCTCCATCAGCGCCTTACGGTCGCACTCCAGCCAGCGGGCCATCTCGAGATCGTCCGGTCTGTCGGCAAGTTTGCGCTTCCACCGGTCGAAGGCTGCCTGACGGTCGGCCAGCAGGCCCTTGTTCTCCGCCATGTCAGCGGAGTGCCGCTTGTACGCAGCGGCAATGCGCAGCCAAAGCCGAGCCGCGAACCAGATCGAGGCCACGGCTACGAGCGCTACCGGCGACAAGACGAACGGCCTGACGTGCGCGCCGCTCCAGACCAGGAAGGCGCCTGCCGCGGCCGCCGCGATCGCGGCGAGCACGCACATCGCTTTCACGAGCCTGGGGACGCGCAACTCCTTGCGGTAGTCCCACAGCTTGCCCGCCTGCCAACGCCGTGCGACGTCGGCGACCAGGTATCTGGTGAGCCAGGCGACTCGCTTGGCGTTGACCGTACTCTCCCGGTAGATGGTGACGACCTCGTCCCGCAACGCCCGGCGGACGCCCGCCGTCTCCGAGAGCCAGCCGGCTCTGTCCGCGTCGGGCGGGGTGTACAGCGAGAAATAGTGGTTGAACTGCCGATCGATCTTGCTCGCGAAACCGTCGCCGCGCGTGGTGACCGGCCGGCGCAGATACTCACGGTCCTTCGCCTGGCAGCGCTCTTTCCTGCACCGCCACTCCACGCCGCTGCGCACGCTCGCGTAGCAGCCGGCGGCGAGTGCCAGCAGGGCGGATACCGCCGCCGACCCAGTGTGCTGCCATGCCGCGGCGGCGATGAAGCCGCCGGTCGCCAAGGCCAGTGCGGTGATCGCTGTGGCTCCGCTCCAGGTGCCGACTCCGATGACGACGGGATCTGCCGACCGTACCCGTGCGCCGATGGGCTCCGGCTGGAAGAACTTCCAGGCCCGCTTCTGTCGGTCCTTCGCGTAGCGATCGTTCCTGGCGGCGTCGAAGGCGCGCGTCCAGAGGGCGTCCTCGGCGGAGCTGTCCAAGAACATCTCCATGTGCTGGAGGATGTCGTTGCGCTGCTCGTCGGTCAGCTTCTGAAGCTCCGGCTCTATGTCGGCTGCCCCGCCCTCCGCAGCCCGGGACGTCAGGAGGTGGTCGACCAGTTTGATCGCGTCGGCCCATTCGTCGTCGTCCTTGATGGCACCGCGAACGCAGCGCAACATGGCGATCTCTCCTGGCGGCACCTGCTGCAGAGTACGTCCGCTGAGCAGGGCCAGCAGCAGGTAGAAGCACGAGCGGCCATTGACGTAGTTGCGTAGGACCACAGCCTCGCGGATGTGCTTGCGCGCCTCTGGTGCCATCCCCGCATGCAAGGAATTGAGCCCCGCTTCGAAGGTCTCCTCGGGCGAAGGGGCGGCTGCGACCTGGTAGACGTTGACAGGGCCGTGGATGGCCTCCGCCTGCACGCCGACGTTCGACGAGTCCGCAGCGAGGTTGGCCGGGCCGGTGCGGGCATCGTTCACAGGACGCCTCGAAGGGCCGTGATGATGGCCGACACGTGCGCGGCCAGCTCCGCCACATCCGCAAGAAGCCCGCGAAGTTTCTTCAGCGCAACCACGGCCTTGTTCCTGCCCTCCTTGGTGCTCTCGGACAGCGAATCGGCAGCGACGGCGATCTCCTCCTCCGCCGCGGTGAACGTGTCCTCGTCCAACTCTTGAGCCTTGCGCGCTCTGGCGAGCCGGTCGCGCAGCTCGGCGAGCTGGGCGGCCAGGTCGGCCGCCTGCGGCTGTGGCGGATGGCCGATGGTGACATTGCCGTGGATATGTCCGGCCTGCACGCCCACCCGGGCATTGTCGCGGGCGACGTTCTTCACGCTGTCAGTCATGCCCTTCGTCTCTCTCGCCTTGTTGGCCGGGTGGTTCTCGTGCTCCAGGGCCAGTTCCTGAGCCAGGGCCATGGCGAAGGCGGCGGCGTTGGCCGCAGCCCTCGGCTGCCAGCTCAGGCCGTCGGTCGCGGTCTTGGTTCCGTCAGCGCGATCGCTGATGCCGCGCACCACGGCCATGGGCAACGACCGATTGTGGTGAGCGGCCTGCGCCACGCCGGCTGACTCCATCTCGATCGCGAGGGCGTCGTTGTAGGTCTGGCGCACCCACTGGGCCTGCGCGGAGATCGCAGAGTCCTGTACGACCTCGCCGGCCGCGATCGGGCCGAAGCGCACCGCGGGCACGGCCGTGCCCGCGGGCAGGCGGCGGGTCCAGGTTTCGGTGCGGTAGAGGTAACGGGCGATCTGGTCGGTCTCATGGGCGATCTCCCAGACCCGCGGGCGGGCTTTGAGACCGTCGTCCTCGCTGGTGCCGCCGTGGTAGGCGTACACGTGCGTGGCCACCACCACATCCCCCAAGGCGATGCCGGGCCACAGGGCTCCGGCGACTCCCACGAACAGCAGCGCGGACGGCGAGAACTCGGCGATCGCCCGCTCGGTGATCACCGCCGACGGATGGTTACCCTTGCCGACCAGGCCCAGGGCCACCGGGCGCCCGTCGCCGACGAGGCGGCCGAGCTCGAAACGGGTACCGGCGGTATGGCGGTGCACGCGCGGATCGGTCAGGTGCCTGCGGACGGCCTGATACTCCAGATCCAGCGCCGTGAGGATCACGATCATGACCATCGACCTCCTAAGGCCGAGTCATCGGGGGACTGAGGACGTGTGCCGGGCCTGCTCTGAAGAGCCGGGCGGGCCGCCCGTTCGAGGTCTTGCGCATCGGGCCATCGGCGACGATGAAGCCGCGGGCGCCCTGGATCTTGCGATAGAAGTTGCGCGGATCGAGGCGGATGCCCCATACCGCTTCGTACACCTCCTGGAGCTCCGAGATGGTGAAGGTTTCGGTGCAGAACGCGGTGGCCAGGGCGGTGTGCTCCAGCTTGGTACGCGCGTGCTCGACCCCGTCGACGACGATGCGACGGTGGTCGAACGCCAGCTTCATGCCAGAGCCCAGCGCGTCGTCCACCGAGATCCAGGCGGCGTCGGCGGCGTCCGTACCGGCGACCGGCTCCGGCAGCCGGGGCGCGATGGCCAGGTAGGCGACGGACACGACACGGCCGCGCGGATCGCGGCCCGGCTCGCCGTACACGGCCAGGGGCTCCAGGTGCACGTCGGACAGGCCCGCCTCCTCCGACAGCTCGCGCCGCGCCGCTGCCTCGATGTCCTCGTGCTCGTCACACAGGAAGCCGCCCGGTAGCGCCATGGCACCCTCGTACGGCTCGATGCCGCGTTCGACCAGCAGCACGTGCAGCCGCGAATCGCGCAACGTGAGGATTACCAGGTCAACAGCGAGCAGGATGGCGGGCGGCTCCCATCGATCGTCGCTCATATGTCTGACCCTAAGTTTTTGTCATACTGACAAAAAGTAGCGCCAGGGTTACCTTCGCCATCCACCGCGACCCCCAGCTGACGCCCTCAGCCGCGGACGGGCCTGCGGAACACCTGGTGGCTGTGCCAGTCGATGTGATCCTGTTCGACCGCATCCAGGCCGGGCTGAGGAGATTGGGCAGGTCGGCCTGCCAAGGCGAGCACCATGTCCCGGGACGACTGCGAGCGGCCGACGAACCTGGCCGAGACGGTGATGGCGCGCTCTGCGGTAAGTCCGAGGACGCCCTTGTCGAATAGCTTGTGGTGGATCGCGCACAGGCACAGGCCGTTCGCCACGTCGTCGGGCCCGTCGAAGGCCCACCAGCGCACATGCGCAGCGTCCAGGCCCACCACCGCACCGTCCAGCCAGCCGTCGTAGGAGCAGAACGCGCAGCAGTACTCGTACGCCATGAGCACCCGGTCGCGGAAACCCCGGTCGCGCTGCTTCTTGGTCTCTGTGAGGGTTTCCAGCGTCTCCAGGTCCAGGCCGGCCAGCAGGCACAGGTCGCTGTGCAGGGACGGCGCGAAGTTGGCATCCAGGAGGTATCGGACCATCCTCCCCAGCAGACCGGGCTCCTCCGTCAGCGCGCGGGCCAGGTCGGGATGCAGACGGCCGGCGGCCTGGCTCTCGCGCAGGCGACCCAGCTCCGGACCGGGGCTGCCCTGGCCGTGGCGGGTGTCGACCAGCCAGAGGCCGTCGTTCGTTAGGTGATGAAAGGGGTAGCCGGGGCTGGTGTCACGCGGCGGGCCGTACTCCTTGAGCAGTTTCTTCAGCTCGGCCTCGGCTGCGCTGAACGAGATGGGACCGTTGCCGTGCCGTTGGAAATGGCCCAGGGCGTACAGGAGGAGGAGCGGTTTGTGCGGCGCGCGCTCACCGCCTCTGCTCCAGCGCCGGACCTCGGCGACCCGCTCGATCCAGTCCACGATCGGCTAGTGTAGGACGACCTTTTCGGTCTCGGCATACGTATGTCGCGTTGGCCGGCCGCGCCCTATAGTCGCCGGGTGAGCGATCTTCGACCGGGCATCTACCAGCATCTGGTCACGCGTGAGCTGGATGGCCTGCTGCGGGCGGTGCCGGATCGTGACCTGATCGACCGGCGGTCCTTGGACCTCGCCGACTCCCACGAAACTCTGGCCCGGCACCTGAGCGCGCTCACCCGCCAGGCGCTGCGCGCCGTACGGGGCGAGACCGACGCGGTGCGACTGGCCCGGCAAGTGGAGATCGTCAATCGGGTCGCCGACCTCCTCGGCGACCTGGTGCCCGAGGCCGCCTCCCCCGAGGACATGGTGGAAGCCTCGGAAGAGCTGCTCGGCATCGCCAAGGGCCGGGACGCGGGTGGGCAAGTGCGCTTTCCACCGCGACCGGCGGTCCCCCTCACCGGCAGTGCGCTGCTGGTCAACGGGCGCGGGCAGCCGGAGATCGGTCATGAGCTCAAGCGGGAGCTGGCCTCCGCCGACCATGTTGACCTGCTGTGCGCGTTCGTCAAGTGGAACGGCGTACGCGTGCTGGCCGAGGCGATCGAAGAGTTTCTCCAGCGCGGCGGCCGGCTGAGGGTGGTGACCACCACCTACATCGGAGCCACCGACCGCCTCGCCCTGGACCGGCTGGCCGCCATGGGCGCCGAGATCCGCGTCTCCTACGACACCCGGACGACCAGGTTGCACGCCAAGGCGTGGCTCTTCCACCGGACCAACGGACTGTCCACCGCCTACGTGGGCTCGTCCAACCTGTCGCGCACCGCCCTGAGCCATGGACTGGAGTGGAACGTCCGTCTCGCCCAAGCAGAGCAGCCGCACCTGATCGACACGTTCGCCGCGACATTCGACGACTACTGGGGCGATCCGTCGTTCGAGCCCTACGACCCGGCACATGACGCCGAGCGGCTCGACCGCGCCCTGTCCGCCGAGCGGACGGGCGGCCGGCCCGTGGTGCTCGACTTCGCGCACGTGGACGTCCGCCCGTACTCCTACCAGCGCGAGATCCTGGACGAGCTCGACGCTGAACGGGAGATCCACGACCGGTGGCGCAATCTGGTCGTCATGGCCACCGGCACCGGCAAGACCGTGGTCGCCGCGCTCGACTACCGGCGGCTGAGGATGGCCGGGCAGGCGGAATCGGTGCTGTTCGTCGCCCACCGCAAGGAGATTCTGCGGCAGAGCCTGCTCACGTTCCGGCAGGTGATGCGGGACGAGACGTTCGGCGAGCTGTACGTGGACGGCGCCCGGCCTGAGCAGTGGCGGCACGTATTCGCCTCGATCCAGACCTTGGACGCCAACCCGCTCCCTGAGCCGGACCGCTTCGACATGGTGATCGTGGACGAGTTCCACCACTCCGAGGCCGCCACGTACCGGAAACTGCTCACCGGCGTGCGGCCCAAGGTGCTCCTGGGCCTGACCGCGACACCGGAACGCGCCGACGGCCAGGACATCAAGCACTGGTTCGACGGCCGGATCGCCGCCGAGCTGCGTCTGTGGGAGGCGCTGGAGCGAGGACTGTTGGCCCCGTTCCAGTATTTCGGCGTGCACGACGGCACCGACCTGCGCCAGATCGGCTGGCGGAGGGGCCAGGGATATGACGTCGGCCAGCTCTCGAACATCTACACCGGCAACGACCGCCGCGCCGCCGTGGTTCTGCAGACGCTGCAACGCAAGATCGGCGACGTCGGGCGGATGCGCGCCCTCGGCTTCTGCGTGAGCATCGACCACGCCCGCTTCATGGCCGACCGCTTCACCAAAGCCGGCCTCCCGTCCGTCGCCGTCACCACGAACAGCTCACGCGACGAACGTGACCAGGCACTACGCGACCTGCGCGAGCGCAAGATCAACGCAGTGTTCACCGTCGATCTCTTCAACGAAGGCGTCGACGTCCCGGAGATCGACACCGTGCTGTTCCTACGTCCCACCGACAGCGCCACCGTCTTCCTCCAGCAACTCGGCCGCGGTCTGCGGCTGGCCGATGACAAGCCTTGCCTGACCGTGCTCGACTTCGTCGGCCACCAGCACAGACAGTTCCGCTTCGACCGCCGCTATCGGGCGCTCACCGGCGCGAGCCGTACCGGCATCGCGCGGGAGATTGAGCAAGGCTTTCCGACACTGCCCGCGGGCTGCGTCATCGACCTGGACCGCGACGTGCGCCGGCTGGTCCTCGACAACGTCCGGCAGGCGCTCAGCCTGAACTGGCGGGACCTGTCCAGGGAGCTTCGCGAGCTGGGCGACGTCAGCCTGTCCGCCTTCCTGCAGGAGACCGGGTTGGACGTGGACGACCTCTACCGTCGCAGCCGCCCGGGCTGGGCATCCCTCCGACACACCGCCGGCCTCGACACCGCCGCACCGGCCGACGAAGGGCTCGGCCGGGCCTTCGGCCGCATGCTGCACATCGACGACGTCGAGCGACTCACCTTCCTGACCCACGTGCTCGCCGGACAGGCGCCACGGTCCTCGCGCGAGCTGCGCCTGCTGGCCATGCTGGACGCCATGTTGTGGGGCGGCACCGAGCCCGTCTCCGGCATGGAGGCCCGGCTCGCCCGCCTCACCGGAGCCCGCGCGGCCGAGCTGGGAGAGCTGGTGAACGTGCTCCGCTCCGGCCTGCGCCATGTGGCCCCGCCGCTTGACGCGGCGGTGCCACTGCACGTGCATGCCCGCTACAGCAAGAACGAGGTCCTGGCCGCCTTCGGCATCGACCGGCCCGCGCACATGCGCGAAGGCATCAAGTACGTCCAGGAGCACCGGGCGGACCTGTTCTTCGTCACCATCGACAAGTCCGAGGACCACTACTCCCCCACCACGCTGTACCACGATCGGGCGATCAGCGAGAACCTGTTCCAGTGGGAGTCGCAGAGCACCCTGCGCACCTCGACCGCCACCGCCCAGCGCTATCTGACAGGCGCGTCCACGGTTCACCTGCTCATCAGGCAGTCCAAGCGGGACGAAGGGCTGGGTGCGCCGCCGTACACGTACGCGGGGCCGATGCGGTACGTGAGCCATGAAGGCGAGCGGCCTGTTCGCTTCGTCTGGCGCCTGGAACACCCACTCCCACCCGAGGTCTTCCACTACGCCAAGGCCACCGCCGGCTGAGCCAGTTGCAACGGCATCACCTCTGTGGAGGCACCCGCATCTGAAGAGCGGGAACGTCTTGCAAGGCTCTCCCACCGCGAGTATCGCTTTGACCAGGCCAAACACTCGTCAAGCGGTAGATGATGGAAGGTCCTTGCCGAGGCGCCAATGCACGGTGAGCAGCAACCACATATCGTCCACCAGTAGACATGTTGGACTCGAAAAGACTGGAGCTCTCCTAAAGCGGGTGCCGCAGACATCCGATCTGCCTAAGTTGTCAAGCCATGGCCTTCGATCGTGGTGTTT
>NZ_JBAHWD010000056.1:0-32644 GCF_037044575.1 Nonomuraea sp. LPB2021202275-12-8
TGTGTGGCTTGAACGGCTCCGATAGGTGGCCTGACCTGCAGAAACGCAATACGCAGTCAGCATCCTTTGTAAGATCATCCCGCGTATGTCTCCTGCCTGTCACGGTCAAGTAGCGGCTGAACGTGCCGTCGTCGATCGGCGCGACCACAACCTGCTCCGCCTCGATCCGCCCCGTTTGGCCCCAGCGGTGATGCAACCAGGCTCGAGATTTCGCGCTACGACTCGAACCGGTCTTATGGGATGAAATCCCTCATTATGGCTGACCTTTCCGGGCGGCCAGGCAAGTGGATTGATACGTCGCATCGGGGATGTACTGCTGCCACTCCTGGCGGGTGAACCCACGATCTGCGATGGCGCACACAGCACTGCCAAGATCGCGAGGTAACGCGACGTCCCAGATGCGCACTGTCCCGTCTTCGCCACCGCTGGCCAGTCGTTGGCCATCCGGCGAGAACGCCACCGAGTGCACGCCGCTAGTGTGGCCGGTTAGCGAGGAGCCGAGTCGTTCCCCGGTGAGGACGTCCCAGATGCGCACCGTCCCCTGCTGGTCGCCTGCGGCCAAGCGGCGCCCGTCAGGAGAGATCGCCACCGAATACACCTGGCCGGCGTCGCCGGCCAGCGAGGAGCCGACTTGTTTGCCGGTCGCCACGTCCCAGATCCGCACGGTCCCGTCGTGGGAGCCGCTGACCAGTTGGCGACCATTTGGAGAGAACACCACGGATGACACCACATCGAGATGGCCATCCAGCGGAGCGCCGACGGGTTTGCTGGTGGACACGTCCCAAATCCACACTGTTCCGTTTGCGTTGCCGTTGGCCAGTAGGCGGCCGTCTGGGGAGAACGCCACCGAACGCACAGTGCTGGCCTGGTCGTCCAGGGGAAGGCCGATGGGTTTGCCAGTCTGGAAGTCCCAGATGTGGACCGCCTGGTCCCAACCGCCGCTGGCCAGGTAGCGGCCGTCGGGAGAGAACGCCACCGACATCACCTTACCGGTGCGGTCGTCCGGCGGGGCGGCGACCGGTTTGCCGGTCGCCACATCCCAAAGCCCCACCGCGGAGCCGCCTGCGGCCAGCCGACGACTGTCCGGGGAGAACGCTACCGAGGTCACCTCGCCGACATTGGCCACCAGCAGCGAGCCAATCGGTCGGCCGGTCACCGGGTTCCAGATCCGTATATTCTCATTATTGCCTCCACTGGCCAGGTAACGGCCGTCGCGAGAGAACGCCACCGAATACACGGGGCTATACACCGAGCTTGCGTCGTCACCCAGCGGGGGGCCAAGCTGCTTACCGATTGACGCATCCCAGATCCATACGGTCTGGTCATGTCCGCCGCTGGCCAGCCGACGACCGTCTGGAGAGAACGCCACCGACTTCACTGCGCCAGTCTGGCCTGTCAGCGGGGTGCCGGTTGGCTTGCCCGTCGCAACATCCCAAATCAGGACCGTGTGGTCGTCGCTGCCGCTGGCCAGGCGACGACCGTCCCGCGAGAACACCACCGAATACACCTTGCCCGTGTGGCCATCCAGAGTGGGACCGAGTTGTTCGCCGGTGGTCACGTCCCAGAAGCGCACCCCGCCGCCGCCTGTGGCCAGGCGACCATCCGAAGAGAACGCCACCGAGAACACCCCGGTACGACCGGCCAACTGTGAGCGGGCTAGTTCACCGGCGCCCACGTCCCAGATCCGCACGCCGTCGCCGCCGCCGCTGGCTAGCCGACGACCGTCTGGAGAGAATGCCACAGATCGCACCGGGCCAGTGTGGCCGGTCAGGGGAGAGCCGATCAGTTCGCCAGTGGTCACGTCCCATATTCGGACCGTCCGATCGCCCCCTGTCGCCAGATACTGGCCGTCCGGGGAGAACGCCACCGTGGAGACCTCGTGGCGACCGGCCAGTCGGGTGCCAATCGGTTTGCTGGTGGTGACATCCCAGATCCGCACGCCGTCGCCGCAACCGGCGGCGAGCCAGCGGCCGTCCGGAGAGAACGCCACCGAGTTCACCCTGAATGCGTCGTCGCCCAAGCGGATATCGACGGATTTGCCGGTAGCGACGTCCCACAGCAGCACTCTCTTGTCGCTTCCACCGCTGGCGAGCCGACGGCCGTCTGGGGAGTACGCCACCGAATACACCGCGCTGGTGTGGCGCTTCAGGGCGGCGCGTTGGGGCCGACTTAGCAGCGCGGTCATGCTCATCAATGCTTCAGAGGTGTGGGAGATGGACCAAGCGGCAGCTGCTAGCCGCGCAGAGGTCGCCGGATCATTGGGAATGGAGCGGCTGTAGGCGGCTGTCTGTCGGGAGACGATCTGGGCGTTGCGGCTGAGCGCCAGTTCGCGTTGCTGATCGGCATCGTTGCCGAACCGGATCGCGATCACCGCAGCAATGATCGCAATCACTAGGAGTGTTACCAACGCGCCGGTCAGCCCTTGCCAGCGGCGACGATTCCAAGTTTCGGCTCGGCCGCCAGCCGCCAGAAAGGCATTGGCGACATCGGTCAAGCTGAGCGCCAGATAGCGGCCAGAGTCGGCTCGCCACCGTTTCGCCGCTGCTCGAACGTCCTCCAGCCGTGACCCGCGGTACAGGAACGCGGCGTCTCTGCCACGTTGGTCCCACTCGGCGGCGTCGTGGATCAATCGGCCATGCAGAACCCGGTCAGCCTGGTCGTCGGTGAGCCAGGCCTGTAACCGCGGCCAGGCGCTCAGCAGCACATCATGGGCGAGTTCGACCGTTGGGGTGTCCACCGTTGCCAATTTCGCTTGCGGCTCCGGTGCCGAGTCGTCTGTGCTGACTGGCGACATGGTGGTCATGAGCCGGGCGGAGGTGAACGCCTCGACCACTTGCTGAACCTGGTCACTTCGGCAGGGATTGCTCAACTCGGTCAGCTCATTCACTGTGGCGCGCCGTCGGCTGACATGCCCGTCGGAGGTGGTCACCGTCAACGCCAGAAGGATTCGCCGAGTCGCCTCGCGCAGCAGCGGATCCAGATCGCTATAGGTCTCCTCGGCAGCGTCGTTGACGGCGGAGGCGACACCCCCCGCGCGGTCGTAGCTGGCGTGTGTCAAACGTGCGCCCTCGCGGTTGTCCCAGGTGCGGACCATGGCCATCGACAGCAGTGGTAACGCACCCGTCGACCCGGAGCCGCCGGCTTTTGTCGCCGAGATACGCAAATGAGTTATGAGATCGCTCACGATCTGTTCTGCCAGACCGTCTTCCACTTGCAGTCCGGCGGCTGCTGCTGGTGCCGTGATCACGCGCCGAAGCTCGTGCTCGTCCATTGGATCCAGCACGAACATCCGCTCTTCCAGCGCGCGTGCCAGCATCCGATAGTCGGCGCAGCGGTCCATGAAGTCACCGCGTACCGCTATCACTACCGTCGCGGTCGGGAGAGCGGCGATGGCCTCCAGTGCGGCGACGAAAACCTCTGTGGACCGGTCAGCCGAGGCAAGGGCGAACATCTCCTCAAACTGGTCAACGACCATGATCAACCGCTGCGGATCGCCGCCTGCCGGGCCATACGGGGTGCGGCGAACCTGCTCGGCGATCAGAACCTCCCGGGCCGTCTGGGCGGCCTTTGCCGGATCCGCGTACAACTCGGCCAGCACCCGACCGGGGTCGGCGCCGCACCGCAGCGCCAGATGCACCGCCAGCTCATGCAACGGCTGAGGCCCGGGCGTGAACGTGACTACTGTGCCTGCTGACCAGGCTGCGGACTTACTCAGCTCTGGGAGCAGTCCGGCGTGCAGCAGCGACGACTTGCCTACCCCGGATGCACCGGTCACGATGATCGGCCCGCCACCGGTGCACGAGGTCACCATTGCCAGTAGCCGGGCGGTGGCCTGGCTCCTTCCGTAGAACACAGCCGACTGGTCGCCCTTGAATGAGGCGAGTCCTTGATAGGGGCAGCGTCCCTCCCACACCGGAGCCTGCGCCAACGGCACCGCACTCGTCGGATCTCGCGCCGTTTGCTGTTCTGAGCTCGGCAGTCGGTTGATCAGCTCGTTCAGCAGTTTGAGAATATCCAGCAGCAACGAGTCCCGCCGCTGGGCCTGAGACCGGTCCGAACGATGCTCAGCGTCCTGACGGGCCAGGGTCCGCTGAATCTCGAAGACTGTGCCCTGCAGACCGTGCAGCAGCGGAGTGAACACGACGAACTGCTCACCTAGATCGGCAAACCCCTTGGCCAATTCCCACAGCAGTCGTCCCTCAGCTTCCTCACCTTGGGCGATCGCCGCTTCGACTACGACACTGGTCGCGTCAATCCGAGCGAGTACCTGGGCCAATGTCTCGGCCAACGCGTCCGCACGCTGATCCTCCGCCGCCAAGACCTCCTCGATCCGCGCGGCGACTTCCCCTTCATCGAGCGAATCTGATGATCTGGCGCGAGTACGCGCCCGGGCGGTCTCCAGAGAGGCGAAGACGAGGTCTGACAGCACATTGGTCCCGACCGCGGAAACAACGTTGATCCCGGCCAAAGCCACAGCCAACCCTGGCTCGGCCAAAGCCAAAGGGACGAGGGCACTCGCGCACAAGCTGGCCAGCATCGCCCGAGGAGTGGCCCAGGCCGCACCGCGCGCCGACAACGCGCCAACCTGACGCGCCCAGCTACGCACACCGTCCTGAGCTGCTGCGATCTGCTCATTCGCAGACGTGCCGGGCGGTGAGGAGGAACCCTCATCATGTCCGCTCACTCGCTGCTCCTGACCACTTTGGCCACTGCGCTCACATTTCACCCAGAGAACCCGCGCTGTCGCACCATCATGGCAAGCAGTCGAAGCTCAGTGGACGTATTCGGCTATGTCGGCGCAGTTGGTATGGGATTTCGGTGAATCCCGGTAGCGGCCGCCCTCTTGGTGGCGTCGGATCTGCCGCACCTGCTGTAGGAGAGCAGAGGCCGGACCAATGGCTCACCTAATGTGAGCTGGGCGAACACCACGTACGGCCCGTATCGCCTCCATGATCATCCCGTATATGTCCCGCACTGGTTGCGACCGGCCACCACGCCGTCCGGGGAGAATACCTGACCAGGGAGAGACGCGACCGTGATCAACCAACCTCGCACAGCACGATCTGAAACTGGCGATCGTCACGGGCTGGGCAGGCTGTCGGGGAGGAATCCTCGGGCGTCAGCCGTTGCTATCTCGGTGATGAGCTGGGCGCATGGCCGATGCTGAGGCTGACTCATGGATGATCGAGGACATCGCCGCACACCTGCGGGTCAAGCCGAAAGCCGCGGACATTTATCGCTAAGGACTTGCCGAAAAATAACCCGTAGCATCCCGGGCTCCGGTTCGATGGTGTGGTATGGGCATACCGTCGGAGACCGTAGAGATGCTGGCGGCGAAGTTCGAGACGATCTTGCCGCATCTGGGTGAGCGGCAGCGCCGGCTGCTGCTGGGCGCCGAGGCGCGTGCCTTGGGACATGGCGGGATCTGGGCGGTGGCCCAGGCCGCGGGCGTGCGCGAGGCGACGGTGTCGCTCGGCATCGATGAACTGGAGGCGGGCACCGAGCCGTTGGGACGCGCGCGCCGCCCCGGCGGCGGCCGCAAACGGCTGATCGAGAACGACCCCGGGTTACGGCCGGCGCTGCTGGCCCTGGTCGAGCCGGAGGAGCGCGGGGACCCCACCTCGCCGCTGCGCTGGACCACCAAGTCCACGCGAACCCTGGCCGGCGAGCTCACCCGCCAAGGGCATCGGGTATCGGCCGATACCGTCGCGGACATCCTGCGCGCCGAAGGGTTTCGGCTGCAGGCCAACGCCAAGACGCTGGAGGGCGCCCAGCACCCGGACCGCGATGCGCAGTTTCGCTACCTCAATGAGCAGGTCCGCGCGCATCGCGATACCGGGCAGCCGGTGATCAGTGTGGACACCAAGAAAAAGGAACTGATCGGGGAGTTCAAGAACGCCGGACGCCAATGGCGGCCCAGCGGCGAGCCGGTGCCGGTGAACGTCTATGACTTCGCCGAGTCGGCAGCGGGCAAGGCAATCCCGTACGGCATCTACGACCTGGCGGCCAATACCGGCTGGGTGAATGCCGGCACCGATCACGACACCGCCGCCTTCGCCGTGGCCTCGATCCGCCGCTGGTGGACGGCTCAAGGCAGGCTCACCTATCCGCAGGCCAGCAGGTTGCTGATCACTGCCGATGGCGGCGGCGCCAACGGCTATCGCACCCGGGCCTGGAAGAGCGAGCTGGCGGCGCTGGCCGCCGAGACCGGCCTGGCCATCACCGTCTGTCACCTACCGCCGGGAACCTCGAAATGGAACAAGGTGGAGCACCGATTGTTCGCCCACATCACGATGAACTGGCGAGGCAGGCCACTGACCAGCCATGAGGTCATCGTCAACAGCATCGCCGCCACCACCACGACCACCGGACTGCGGGTGCAGGCCGCGCTCGACACCGGCTCCTACCCACTTGGCGCCCGCGTCAGCGACGCCGACCTGACCGCCCTGCCCCTGACCCGGCACGCCTTCCACGGCGAGTGGAACTACACCCTGCATCCCGGCCTCGACAGCGGCCCGGACCCCACCGGCCCTGACCACTCCGCCGACTCCAACCGGTGGGACCCGCAGATCCTGTCCGATCCCACCCTGACCGGCATGCCCCACCCGGACCTGGTCCGCCTGACCACCGACCTGCTCACCCTCGACCGACAGCGCCCGCGGATCAAACCAGGCCGGCCACCCACCATCGCGTTCACCGACCAGGTCCTGCGCACCGTGCTGCACCAACGGCTCGGGCTGGCCTTCGAACCCCTGGCCGTCCTGTTCACCACCAGCCGGACCACCGCCTACCGCACCACCTGCAGCATCGGCGAACTCCTCGACCAGCACGGCACCCACATCCCACCCGCGCCCACCCCACCAGGTCTCTTGCGCGTCCTGCACACACGCGTCCTCGCCGAAGACGTCAAAGCCGCCAACAAGATCAGACCTGCGTGTTAATAATCTGCAGGACCTTAGATGGTTGATCGGGTTTTCTGGGCAGGTGGGCGGGCGTCAGTGATCGTAAGCGATGAGGGATCGCTTACGCTCTGTGCCGATCATCCAGTTCAGCCAGATGACGGTGTTCATGGCCAGCAGTCGTTGAATGACACGGGTCCATAAGCCTGAGGGGACCCGAGCGCCGTGCCGATCCAGGCCGAGTTGGCCTTTGAGGGTCCAGTTGACCGATTCGATGCGCTGTCGCAGCCAGTTGGGGAAGTCATGGTCGGGTTCGTTCTTACGGGCGGGCCGGATCACGGTGATGCCGAATTCCTGCAGCAGGATGCCTTCGAAGGCGTGGCCGGCGAATCCCTTGTCGCAGACGTCGATGGTGCTGATGGCGCTCTGAGAACCTGACCAGAGGCGCTCGGTGAAAGTTGCCAGGTCGTTGGACTTCATACTACGGCTTTAGTTGATATTCGTCACGGATTGTGACGGCGTGTCAACATGAACGGCAGAGCAGGCCACGCTGGAATGCTTCAGCCTAGATGCTCGATGGTGACGTTGTTCCAGCGCTGTGCGAGATACGCTGCGACTAGCCGGCGGTGACAGTGGTGCGCCTTGTCTTCGCTGCAGAGCAAAACCGCGTTATTAAGCAGCTCCTGCGGGATGGTGTCTTCAATGCGACGATGCCTCATGAGTTCGAAGAAACGGTCCTCGTAGGTGGTCCAGCTGGCACCGTGCTTTTTGTAGTCGTCGAGCAAGGATTGCGTGGGCGCCAGATCGAGCCGGTGAGTGTAATTAATGCCGCAAATCTCGCTGAGTAGATATTTCAGGTCATCACGCTTTGCGAAACCCGCTAGTTGTGAGACGTTGTTCAGGCGAACATCGACGAGCGTTGTCACTTCAGCTTCACGCAACAGTCCGAAGAATCGCTCAGCGGACTTCTTTGTAAAGCCAATCGTATAGAGTTTCATCTTCTCAATGTCCCATTGGTGCGAAGTCCTCATTGATGTACGCGATCCGGCTTTCCTGGCGACGCAGGGCCTGTTCAAGGCGTTCTGGTGGTGTGAAAAGTATGTCATCTTGATCTAGGCCAAAGTTGGCCATAAGACGCCTCATCGCCCATGTGTGGCTCTCGATATGTCCGTCCCCATGGATATGATCGATAGCGACCTCGTGTTCTGCAAGCACTTTCGCGATAAGGATCGTGCGATGACAATCTAGTGGCTCTTGCTCAGTGCACATGATGGCGATCCGCTCAGTCCGTGCGCCCTTAAGGAGTCGTTCGATGCCGTTGGTGAACTGAGGGGTCCGGGCGAGGCGCCTATACTGTACTCGCCCATCGACGTAGCAGGCCGCGTCGTTCGTACGCGCTCCGAGCTCCTTGCCCAGGAATACGTACTTTATGCTGGCGTCGTACAAACTGCGCTTCACGGTATTCCGGTTGAACTGGGGAGTGAATCGACTGACGGGTATCGAGCGCACATCTGCGACCGCCGTAATTTGGTGCTGTCGTAGTAGGCCTAGGAAGGTCGAGAGGCTGTGCGTGGAGTGGCCGATTGTGAACAACGTACTAGGTGTCACGTTTTGCTACCTGTTTCGAACTTTGCTCGTTCTATAATGGCGGCAACTAGCTTGTAAGCGTAGCCATCTGTATGTATTTCGCTGAGGCTCACTGTAATGAAGGATTCGCCCAGATGGTAGAAACCATTTTGCTTGGCGAGATACTCATCCTTGTATGCTGGATCGGTCACTGTTAGTGCGTATGCAGAGCCTGTATGTCGAAAATGCGCTCTCACGACACGCTTTGGATCGCCGAATGCTGCACCAGGGACATGTACCTGCAACATCATGCGGTCTACCCGGATAAGCTTTAGGGAGTCTTCGAGAGTGGTCACTTGCTCAGTTGGCACTTGGTTATTTAAGCCGTGGAACGTGCCGAACCCGTTGATCCATAGGGTCTGGGGCCGCTGCTCGAGTGTGAGCAGTTTATCCCATCCTGCCTGACCGATCTTCCTCCAATAGCGGCCGGGATCAAGGAGCCAGTTCTCGTTCTGGTAGCCATTTGGTTGAGGCTGGAGAAGGGGCACGGAGACGATATCGAGGACACGCGGTTCTGATCCGTCTTCATATTGCCGTTCCTCCTGAGAGACCTCGTGGCCCGAGCGGGCGCTCACAGGGCGTATCCACCCTCCTTCTCCCGCCTCGACGATCCCCGCGACACATCGCCCCAAGTGCTTATAGGAGTTCGCCAGACACACGAACGTCTTGATCGTTGTCACGTGCACCCTCCAAAGATGCATCGAACCCGCGCGAAACGGTAACGCAAAGCATCGACAAGGAACAGGTCCAGCGGCCCGTCGGCAGCATCGAGCAGTTCGCTGAAGAAGTTGTTGCGTAGCTCGTCAAAGCGGCAGGAAGCTGACGTCTGGCCGTGAGCCCATGTGGGGGCAGCCGGCCCGACCGGACCGGTCATTCAGGCTGCGACTCGTCTGCCAGCGTGCGCGATACCCGGGATGTCAAGCGCGGTGGCGGCGATGGTCGGCGCAGCCAGCAGACGGCGGAACATCAGGTGTCTCCTCTCGGATGGTGCTGTTGCTGAGGACGGTCCCTCTTCGTGTACGGAAGCTGATGGCAGCCGGGGTCATCATGAAGAATCGGCCGGTTGATCGAGACGGCGAGGCCTGCTGCGAGCCGAGACTCACTACGTAGGGCCCGGGCGAGGCTGTGGGGTGCCCCGTCAGTGTTGAGCGGTTGTGTGAGAGTTAATCGTATCGTGAACTGAGTGCACAATAGATGTCCGCGTGTCGACGAGACTTGGATTATCCGTTAGAGTGCGACGCACGATCTTTGCTGGATATTCGCGGGCAGAGATCCATCTTGGCGTGCCGGTGAGGCGGTGAGTGTGGATCCACTGAAGCCCTCTGATCCTCGACAGGTCGGAGACATCATGCTGCACGGTCGGCTTGGCAGCGGGGGCATGGGTCGGGTGTTCTACGGCGTGACGCCGGACTCTGAGCCGGTGGCGTTGAAGGTCATCCGGGAGGAGTTCTTTGACAAGGCCGAGGTGCGTGAGCGGTTCGCCCGGGAGATCGACGCGTTGCGAACAGTTCAGAGCCCCTACGTGGCGGCCCTGGTGGACGCCTCCGAAGAAGAAGCCGACAAGCCGTGGCTTGCGGTCGACTACGTTCGCGGCCTGAACCTGCGCGAGTTCGTCGACTCCCAGCAGTCGCTTGGCTCGGTGGACGCGGCGGCCCTGGGAGTCGTGCTCGCCGACGCCCTCGAGGCCATTCACCAGGCGGGTCTCATCCACCGCGACCTCAAGCCAGCGAACATCCTGATGAGTGTCGACGGTCCCAAGGTCATCGATCTGGGCCTGGTCGCCTTCACTGAAGGCCCCACCGATCTCACGACCGACACGTCGATGCTCGGAACCCCGGTCTGCATGGCGCCCGAACAAGTCACAGCGCCCACGCAGGTCACCGCGGCCGCGGACGTCCACGCCCTGGGAGCGACGCTCCTGTTCGCCTTGACCAAGCACTATCCCTACGACGGTCGCCCGAACAGGGACAAGATGCTCCTTGACCTGACAAACCCAGACGTCGCTCCGGACCTGAGCGGCCTGCCGGACGGCTTCGAGCCGATTATCGCCGCGATGCTCGCCCACGACCCGGCGGCACGCCCCGATATTCCGCGGGCCAGAGCATGGTTGAGCGACCTGGCGACCGCCGGGGGGATCACCCTCGCAGTCGCGGTCCGCCATCTGGCTGTCACAACCTACATCGTGCGCGACACCGACCCCCCCGAGGTCGACCCGCCTCTGCCGAAGCGACGTGACCTCACCGAGGTGGTCGTCCCAGGCTCTGTCGTCGCCCTGCTCGCGGAGCGACTGCGCGGCACCTACGCCTGCAACGCCCGTTTCTGAGGAGATCAGTGTCCGAGACCCCGTACCCGCCCGGCGCCCGGATCCTCGTCCGGGACGCGGAGTGGATCGTCCGCACCTGCGCGCCCCTGACCTACACCCAGGGGTTCAAGGTAACGGCCATCGGATCGTCGGAGTTCGTCCGCGACGAGGACGGCGTCTTCTTCACCGACGTCGAAGACATCGAACTGATGCGTCCCGAGGACACCATCCTGGAGCAGGACAGGACCGATCACTTCGCGGCCGGACGGTTGTTCCTGGAGGCGGTCCTCCGCAGGACTCCTCTCCCGCAGACCGAGAAGGGGCTGGCTCTGTCCGACAGGTTCCTTCTGGACTCGTTGCCCTACCAGTTGCGCCCGGCGGAGCTGGCGCTGAGGGGATTGCGTCCGCGTATCCTGCTTGCCGACGTCGTCGGACTGGGCAAGACCCTGGAGATCGGTCTCATCCTCGCCGAACTGATCAGGCGAGGACGGGGTGAGCGCATCCTGGTTGTCACCCCGCAGCAGGTTTTGGAACAGTTCCAGCACGAACTGTGGACCCGCTTCTCCATTCCGCTGGTCCGTCTCGATTCGATCGGCGTCGAACGGATCCAGCGTGAGATCCCTGCGGGCCGCAATCCGTTCACCTACTACAAGCGGGTCATCATTTCCGTCGACACCCTGAAGAACGAGGGCAAGTACGGCCAGCACCTGGAGAAACTGCACTGGGACGCGGTCGTCATCGACGAGTCGCACAACCTGATGGGCGAGACCACTGCGCGCAACAGGTTGGCCAGGCTGCTGTCCCGGCGGACCGACGCCCTTCTGCTGGCCAGCGCCACCCCGCACAATGGCGACAGTAAGTCCTTCGCCGAGTTGATTCGCATGCTCGACCCGGCGGCCATCGCCAACGACGAGCGTTACTCGGCGGAGGACATCGAACATCTCTACATCCGGCGCACCAAGATCAGTCCCGAGGTTCGCGACCGCATGGGCAGCAGGTGGCCCGAGCGTGGTCCGTCGATCCCCGTCAGGTGTGCGGCGAGCCGCACCGAGGAGCGGATCTTCGATGAGTTCCGCGAAGTTTGGCTGGCCGGGGATCAGCGTGAAGGCGGCCCTGCCGTCGATCAGAAGCACCGGCTCTTCCCTTACACCCTGCTCAAGTCGTTCCTCTCCTCCCATGTGGCACTCGCCGCGACGGTCGTCAACCGAGTGCGATCGATCGATGCGGAGGACAAAAAGGCGGCCAAGGAGAAGGCCGCGCTTCGCGTAAAGCGGGACCAGGACCCCCTGGTGGAGCTGGGCAATCTGGTCAACGAACCGCCGGTCGCGCGCGGCCGGGAGCGTGATGCGCTGCTGAGTCTCGGCCGGCTGGTCTTGGAGATGACCGACGACGACTCAGCCAAGTTGACCGCGCTGACCGGACAGCTCGCGGACATCGGCGTAGCCCCCGGCAGCGCCACCCGAGTCGTGGTCTTCTCCGAGAGTGTCCCCACGCTGGAATGGCTCAAGCGGGTGCTACCCGAAAGGCTCGGCCTGACCGAGCCAGGTGCCATCGAGATCATGCATGGCGGATTCTCCGACACCGCGCAGCAGGAGATCGTCGAACGCTTCTCGCTGAGTGACAGCAAGGTCCGCCTGCTGCTCACCGGCGACGTCGCGTCCGAGGGCGTCAACCTCCACAAGCAGTGCCATCACCTGATCCACTACGACGTGCCGTGGAGCCTCATCCGCATCGAGCAGCGCAACGGCCGCATCGACCGCTATCGCCAGAAGCACAGCCCCCAGTTCAAGGCACTGATCTTGACGTCCAGCGAGGAGGATCCCCGGGAGGCTAAGGACGACCGTCTAGTCGCGGAGAAACTGCTCGCCAAGGAAGAGTCCGCGCATCACAGCCTGGGCACGGCTGAGGCGGTCACCGGCGAGTACCGGGCCGAGCGCGAGGAACGGCGACTCATTCAGGACCTGCTCGCGGGTAAGACAGTCGAGGAATCGATTGAGGCACACCCTGCGGGTGACTTCCTGGCTGGGCTGCTCGCGGGTGTGGGCGACGAGCCCGCCAACCCCGACCCGCTGCTCGCCACGGCACCGAAGTTGTTCGACAGCACCGAGGAGTTCGTCAAGGAGTCCATCAAGGAGTTGAAGCTGCTCGGGGGTCTCGAAGACGACGGTGAGATGTTCGCCTTTACACCGCCGAAGGACCTGATCCACCGGCTGTCCGCGTTGCCCGCCTCCTACCTGCGAACGCATGACATCAAGGAACGGATGAAGGTCACGTTCAACCGCGGCCTTGCGGAACGCAAGCTCGAAGAGGCCCGCAACAGCAAGACCATGTGGCCGGACATCGCCTACCTGTCCGACCTCCACCCCCTGGTCGACTGGGTCACCGACAAGGTCCTGGTCCAACTCGGCCGTCAGAAGGCCCCAGTCATGATGGCCGGCGTCACCGAGCCGACCTTCCTCATCCAGGGCATCTACTCCAACAAGCTGGGCCAGCCCACGGTCGTCGAGTGGATGGCCGTCACCGGCTCCGCCGTCCAGGACGCTGACATGGTCGAGGTTCTGAGGCGCGCCGGAGTCGGACCGCGGATGATCAATCCGGATCGTCCAGTGGACCTCGCCCCGCTGCAGGAACTGGTCAAGCCCGCCGTCGACATCGCGCGCGTTCATCTGGAAAAGCGGCGCGCACACTACGACGCGGAGGTCGTCCGTCCGCTGGAGCTCTACCGCGAACGGCTCACCGACTGGGAGCAGCTCACCCTGGACGGAGCGCGCACCAAAGCCCAGGCCGATCGCGCCCGCCGTACCGCCGACGAGCAGCGACGTCTCCTCGATTCCATGCAGACCACCGGTGAGCCGCTGCTGCGGATCCTCGCCGTACTGATTCCCCAGGGCGGGCACCAGTGAGCTTCGACTCGATCGTCAACCGCGGCGACTACTTCTCGGCCCACTACCTGGCCGAGATTCTGCCCAAGGACCTGAAGAAGAAGGACGGTCTGCTCGCCCGATGGGCCGAGGAAGAAAAGGCCGGCCGTACCACTCCGCGCAGGGGGCTGCGCGGGCTGAGCAAGCCCTACTTCGCCGACCGGCCCTTCTTCTCGGAGTTCGACGAACGGCTCCGCGAAGGCGAACCCCTCAATCCGGATGACGTGGCCGAGTGGCGCAAAGAGCTGAATGAACTGCACGGCGACATCCTCCGCGCGCTCGGCTACGAAGCGCAGCCCCGCGAGCTGATAGTCGAACGGGCAGGCCGGGAGCACACCGTCCACGTCGCCCACGCCGACCGGCACCTTGCCGCAATCGAATGCGGCTGGGCCTCCACTGCGGAGGCCGCCATCGCCGGCGAACTCCTCGCCCCCGTCCAACTCGACAACCGCGAACAGATCACCGCCGCGACGAAGCTCGCCTCGTGGCTGCTCAACAGCGACATCGGGCTGCGCTACGTGCTCATCCTCGCCGGGGGAGTGGTCATCCTCGCCGACCGGGCGACCTGGGGTGACGGCCGCTACCTGGCCGTCAACCTCGACGTGGCGCTGAGCCGGAACAACCAGGCGGAGCTAGAGCTCATCGCGGCGCTCTTCGGCGCGGACTCACTGCTGCCTCCGGAGGAGGGCGGCTCCGACCGGCTCACCGAGCTGCTGTCCAACTCCCGCCAGCACGCAGTCGGCGTGGACAGGGAACTACGCAAAGGCATCCAGGCGTCCGTCGAGCTGATCGCCAATGAGGTGCTCAACCGGATCCGCCAGGCGAAGCGGCCCTCCGAGAACGGCATGGTCCCGGTCCAGCCTGAGGACATCATGGAGCCCGGAGCCCTGGCCAAGGAGCTGGGCCGCGAGGCACTGCGCTACCTCTACCGGATCCTGTTCCTCCTCTACGCCGAGGCCCGGCCGGAGCTCGGCATCCTCCCCACTGACGACGAAGACTACGGCAAGGGCTACAGCCTGGCCCGGCTCGGCGACCTCGTGGTGCGCGACCTGGTGGGGGAGGAGGCCAAGCAATCCTTCCACCTGTACGAGTCACTAGACCTGCTCTTCCGCATGGTCAACCAGGGGCACCGGGCACGGGCCGGAACCGTCGAGGAGACCTCCGAAGGGGAGGGGCTGCGCTTCGAACCGCTGCGCTCCGACCTGTTCGAACCGTCGAAAACCAAGCTGATCGGCCGGGACGCGATCCTGGTTCCCGGCTACAGCAAGTACGATCCGGACGCGCCGAGGATCGACACCCGGCTGCGCAACGAAGTCCTCTACCGGGTCCTGCGCAACCTTATGCTGACCAAGGGCAAGAAGAACGAGCGCGGCGGCTTCATCTCCTACGCCCAGCTCGGCATCAACCAGCTCGGCGCGGTGTACGAGGGCCTGATGGCCTACACCGGGTTCATCTCCATCGAGGAGCTCTACGAAGTCGCGAAGAAGGGCGACGGCGAGGGCGGCACCTGGACCATCCCGGCGTCGAAGATCGACGACTACCCCGACGACGTCAAGGTCTACAACCCCGACACTGGCGGGCTCAAGCATCACGCGAAGGGCGCGTTCGTCTACCGCCTCGCCGGCCGCGACCGGCAGACCAGCGCCTCCTACTACACTCCCGAGTCGCTGACTCAGGTCACGGTCGAGTTGGCCCTCAAGCATCGCCTGGATCAGGACGGCGCGACCACCACGGCCCAGGAGATTCTCGGCTGGAAGATCTGCGAGCCCGCCCTCGGCTCGGGCGCCTTCCTCAACGAGGCGATCAACCAGGTGGCCACCGAGTACCTGAAGCGGCGCCAGCGCGAACTGGGCGTCGACATCGACCCGGAACAGTACGAGGAGGAGTGGCAGAAGGCCAAGGCGTACATCGCCCTGCACAACTCCTACGGCGTCGACCTCAACGAGACCGCGATCGAGCTGGCCGAGGTCTCCCTCTGGCTGAACGTCATGCACCCCGGGCTCCAGGCACCATGGTTCGGCCTGCACCTGCGGCGAGGCAACTCGCTCATCGGCGCGGGGCGACGCCTGTACGGCCCGGCGGCGCTGACCAAGGGGGAGTGGCTCAAGACGGCCCCTGAGGATCTGCCGTTCTCCGCGGGAGAGCTGCCGGAGGGGAAGGCCCATCACTTCCTGCTGCCCGCTGAGGGATGGGGGGCCGTCGCAGGGGCCAAGGAGGCGAAGGAGCTCGCTCCCGACCAGGCCAAGCAGCTCGCGGCCTGGGGGAAGAAGATCCGGGGCAAGGTCTCCGAGAAGCGGAGGCAGGGGCAGAAGCTCACGCAGTTGCAACGGCTCCAGGCGCTGTCCGGGCGGGCCGAATACCTGTGGGGCCTGGTCGTCCAACGCTTGAGCATCTCCGAGCGGGAGATCAGCCGCAAGATCGACGTCTGGGGCGCGGACTGGATCGAGCAACCCGCTGACGCGGTGAAGAAGGAGAAGATCTACGGCGATCTGGTCGCACCCGGTACGCCGTACTGGCGGCTGAAGACCGTCATGGACGCCTGGTGCGCTCTGTGGTTCTGGCCGCTGGACCGTGTCGGGCTGCTCGATGGTTCCGACGACGTTTATGTGCGGCTGGCGCCGGCGATCCCTGCTGCAGCCGAGAGCCTTCCGCAGTCCATTGACGTGCGACTTCCGGAGATCGAGGAGTCGATCGGGTTTCGGTTCGAGGCCCAGGAGCCGCTGTTTCCTGTGGGGGACGAGCAGCTCGGCTTGGACGGGCTCGCTCAGGAGATCAAGGAATTCAGGACGAACCGTCGGAAGCCCGCTCGCAAGCGCACGGCCCTTGAACCCCTTCGGCCGGTCATCCCGCTCGCCGACCTCGACGACTGGCTGGACTTCGCCGAGGCGGTGCTCGGGCGAGTGGACATCGATTACGGCGAGACGGGAGACCAGCAGGGTCTGGCGACGACGTTCACGACGCTCGACGAGATGGAGCACCACGAGGACGACATCGTCACATGGATGCGGATGGAGTCCGCGGACAAGATCGCGGAGCGGTTCCCGTGGCTGCATACCGTCGAGGTGATCGCGCGGGAACAGGGATTCTTCCACTGGGAGCTCCAGTTCGCCCAGATCTTCAACCGAGGTGGCTTCGACCTGCAGGTCGGTAACCCGCCGTGGGTGCGTCCGCGCTGGGATGAGCCGGGTGTGCTGGCCGAGTTCGAACCGTGGTTCGAGCTTGAGGAGAAGGCGTCCACGGCGGAGAAGGAGCGGCGGCGGGCGGAGCTTCTCGCGCGACCGTCGGCCCGACGGTACGTGCTCGGAGAGCTGACGAACATCAATGGGCAGGTTGCGCTGTTTGGGTCGCAACAGGCGTATCCCCTGATCGTCGGAACTCAGCCCGACCTGTATCGGGCGTTCATGTGCCAGGTGTGGGCGCATGCCAGTCCTGCTGGAACGATCGGGCTGGTACATCCTGACACGCACTTCACCGGCGATAAGGAAGGGGCTCTTCGGGAGGCCGCCTATCAGAGGCTTCGCATCCATGGTGACTTCGTTAACTCCGGACAACGGTTCTTTCCTCGGCCCGTGGGAGATACCGCTCACTTCGGGGTTCACATCTATGGCAGTTCTAAGGAGATCGGGTTCGATCACCTCTCGTGGCTGGTGTCGGCCGATGCCTTGCGGCTCTCCGGTGATCATGATGGTTCGGGCGAGGTTCCAGGCATTCGGTACCGAAACGCTGAGTTCGATGAGAGGCCGCATCGGGCGCGCGTCATCAGAGTCGACACGGATCTGCTCTCTGTATGGCGGCGGCTTCTGAACGATGAGAACCAGCCCATCGGCCAGGCGCGTCTTCTCTTCCCGGTGAGTACAGAAGAAGCCTCGGCCATCGCGGCACTGGCCGATTACCCAACCCGACTCGGCTCCTTGGAGCCGCAGATTTCATCGGGCTACCACGAGAGTGGGTCGAAAAAGGACAACCTGATCGACTACAACCGTCCTGATTCATCTACTGGTCAGGAGTTCCAGCCGGACACCTGGCGCAGGGTGATCTTGAAGGGCCCGCAGTTGAGCGTCGCCACTCCGGTGTTCAAGCGGCACGACGCCAACAGCAACGATCCGTACGGAGTCGACCTGGTCAATCTTCCGCCAGACTTTGTTCCCGATACCGCGTATGTGCGAGCAAAGGACCGCAGTTCGGCTTACTTGGCCGCGCAGGATCGCTGGATCGATCATGTTGCTCTGAGTCGACTCCGTTCGGACCCGAAGGCGATCGCTCGGGCGCGGAGACAGCTCGCGAAGGCCGAGGGCAGCGATGCGGGGAACGCTGACCAGGGCAAGATTGAACAACTCCTCGTAGAACGGGCACGACGCAGGTATACGGCCTTCTACCGTCTGGCGTGGCGTCGTATGATCGCATCAAATACTGAACGAGCTCTGTATCCGGCTCTGATTCCGCCTGGCGCAGCTCATATCGATAATGTGTATTGCCTGGCCATGCCCAGACTGCGCCATACCGTGCTAGTGGCTGGTTTCTGGTCGGGCCTGCCGTTGGACTACTTTCTCCGCGCAACAGGGCGAACTAATCTTTTGGTTGCGGCGGCTCGGGTGATGCCCGCCCCCGATCGTGACCACGCGCTCGCTTCTGCCTTGCTCTTGCGTACGCTGCGGCTGAACTGCCTTACCAGCGCCTATGCCGACCTATGGGCCAGGCTATTCGATCCTGCCTGGGCTAGCCATGAAGCCTGGGCCTGTGAATGGCCCGGCCTGCAACCGCTTCACGAGGTCGCCGCCGACTGGCAGGCTTCAACACCGCTGCGAACCGAACGCGCCCGGCGCTCGGCGTTGGTCGAGATCGATGCCCTGGTTGCGGTCTGGCTAGGTATGGATGCCGATGCCTTGATCGCCGCATACCGGGGCCGATTCCCCGTGCTCCAGAAATACGAGGCGGTGACATGGTTCGACGCCGACGGCCACAAGCTCGCTGGGAACGCTCGCACGATTGGCCAGCGCCAAACCAAGGAGACCTGGGCACAGTTCGAGGCATACCAGGAAGCACCGGAATCCGCTCCCGCCCCCGACGGCTACACCGCGCCCTTCTACAAGGCCGACCGAGAAGCCGAATACCGCCAAGCTCACGCCGCATTCTCCGAGCGGCTTCGCCGGGCGCAAGCCATACAGGAAACCAAGGACGGTGAGGTGTGAAGCCGACGCTCGCCGCTGACGAGCTCCAGCGGAACCTGACCCAGTACCTCACCACGACCTTCGCCCTCGCCGAGAAACCTGTCAGGGAGGCCCTGGAGCGGTTCCTCAACCACCCCGAGCAGGGCATCTTCCGCGGACCGTACCTGCGGATCCGTACTCCGTTCCAAACCGCTGCGCCGGGCTGGGACGACTGCCTGGAGTGGAAGCCACCGGGGAAGTGGACCCCGTACCGGCACCAGGCGAAAGCGTTCCGCCGCCTCAGCACTCTCCGCAAGACCGCCGAGCCGACGCTGATCACGACCGGCACCGGTTCCGGCAAGACCGAGTCGTTCCTCGTCCCGATCCTCGATCACTGCCGCAGGGAGAAGCGCCGGGAGCAGTACGGGGTGAAGGCCGTGCTGCTCTACCCCATGAACGCCCTGGCCACCGACCAGGCCCATCGGCTCAACGACTACCTCGGCCAGCCCGACCTGCAGGACGTCACCGCCGCCCTCTACATCGGCGACACCCCCGAGGTCGGCTACAAGCACGTGATGACCCGGCGCGAGGAGATCCGCCGCAACCCGCCGGACATCCTCATCACCAACTACAAGATGCTGGACCTGCTCCTCCAGCGAGTCGACGACCTTCCGCTGTGGAGGGACGTCGACCTGGCGTACGTGGTGGTCGACGAGTTCCACACCTACGACGGCGCGCAGGGCACCGACGTGGCCATGCTGCTGCGTCGCCTCGCCGCGGCCACCGGGCACTCGCGGCCGGGGAAACCTCTCGGCGACATCTGCCCGGTCGCCACCTCTGCGACCCTGGGCGAGAGCAGCGGTAACGGCCTCATTCGCCAAGCCGCCGAGCAGGTCTTCGGCACGCCGTTCCGCGAGGACGCCGTGATCGGCGAGGACCGCCTTACCGCCGAGGAGTTCATCGGAGAGATCGATGTGACGCTTCCCCTGCCCGGCCCGCAGGACCTGGCGTTGCTCGGTGACCCGCTGCGTGACCCCGGCGCGATGGATCAGATCGCCGCTGCCGTCACCGGCAGGAATGGCCTCAGCTCGCAGGAACTGGGCAGGATCCTCAAGACGCACATTCTCACCCAGGCCGTGCTCGACCTGCTCAGCGGCGGCCCGGCGACGCTGGAGGAGATGCTCGAACTCTTGCCGCGCCGAGGCGCATACAACTGGGGTCAGGCCATCCGGAAGTCCCCTGCCCAGGCCGCGACCGCGTTGGCCCGCTTCATCGCGCTGCTGTCGGCGGCGAAGAACCCCGATGACCCCCAGCGGTCACTCCTGCACATTGAGACGCACATCTGGGTGCGCGCCGTATCGCGACTGTTGCGCTTGGTCGACCACCGCCCGGCGTTCGCGTGGGTGGGCGAGTTGCCCGTCCTGGACACCGACTCGACGTTCAACGTGCTCGGCAAGAACCTCCTGCCATCGGTCTACTGCCGCCACTGCGGCCGCTCAGGGTGGGCTGCGTTCTCTCCTGAAAGGGACCCCGCCGAGCTGATCACCAGCCCGGACAAGATCTACCAGGCCGCCGTGGGATCGGAGAAGAAACGCGTCCGTCCGCTGCTGGTGGCCACCCGGAGCGAGGTGGAGGGCAGGACGGCAGGTGTGATGGTGTTCACCGGCGACCGGGTACGCCCCCTCGATCCCGCAAAGGACACCTACGGCGAAGGCGACAACGTCTTCGTCCTGGCCGACCTGCGCACTGAGGCCGAGGCCAACCGCGCCGCCGAAGCCGACCGCTGCCCGGCCTGCAACATGGACCAGGGCATCCGCTTCCTCGGCGCGGGCTTGGCGTCGCTCGCCTCGGTGACCATCACCCAGCTGTTCGCCGGCAACCAGCTCGACCGGAACCAGCGCAAGACCCTGCTGTTCAACGACTCCGTCCAGGACGCGGCCCACCGCGCGGGATTCGTCGCCAACCGCTCCTACGCCTTCTCGCTGCGCCGTCTGCTCGCCTCACGACTCGACCCCGAGGTGCCGACACTGCTCAACGACCTGGTCGCCGACCTGATCGCGGCGGCCAGTGAGCGCGAGGTGCTTCCGTCGGTGGTCCCGCCCGACCTGCACGACCGCGACGAGATCGATGCCATCCTGTCCGGCGAGACCAGTGGTTCCGCAGCGGCGTGGGACCTCATCGGGGAACGCCTGGCGTTCGCCGCCGTCATGGAGATGGGACTGCGCTCACGGCAGGGCCGTACCCTCGAACTCACCCACACTGCCGCCGCCGACGTCGTGCTGCCCGATCCCGAGAGACTCACCGCGCTCGCCCGCGACAAGCACCTAGAGGTGCAGGGGGTGATCGAGCTCGCCGCCGATGACCGCTATCTGGCCTATCTCCGGGGGCTGCTAGAACGGCTCCGCACTCGCGGCGCGATCAAGCACGTTTGGCTGGACCGGTGGATCGGCGTGGCAGGGACCAAACGCTACACGGCGATCTGGGGGAAGCGTCCAGAGGGTATGCCTGCCTTCCCCCGCGGCCTGTCAGCCCCTACGTTCCTGCTCGACCGCAAGAAGACCGGCTCCGAGTTCGACCGTATCGACGCCGACCAGGGCTGGTATCAGGACTGGACGGCGCGCTGCCTCGGCCTGGGCAGGGGCGCGGCGGGTGACTACCTGGCCCGGATCCTGCCCGTGCTGGCCGCCGAAGGCGTTGTGTCGGCCCGCACCGCCGACGATGGCCTCACCCGCGTCTACGGCCTACAGCCCGGCCACATCCAGGTTCGGCTGCTGGACAATGCGCAGGCCGACCAGGCAGGTGTCGCTTGCGACACCTGCGCCTGGGAGCAGACCGTCCACCCCGACCTCATCGACGACTGGCACGGTCACCCCTGCCCCCGCTACCGCTGCACCGGCAGTCTCACCCAGCGGGCCGACACCGACTACCGGCGCGACTACTACCGGCAGCTCTACCTCGGCCGCGAAGGCGCCTTCCGCGTCGTCACAGCCGAGCACACCGGGGCACTCAGCCGCAAGCAACGCGAACAGGTCGAGCAGCGCTTCCGCGACGGCGACCGCTATAACGACCCCAACGTGCTGGCCTGCACCCCCACCTTGGAGCTGGGCATCGACATCGGCGACCTGTCCGCCGTCGTCCTCGCCTCCCTCCCGCCCGGCCCCGCCAACTACGTGCAGCGGGTCGGCCGGGCAGGCCGCCGCACCGGCAACGCATTTCTGGTCACCCTGGTCGGCCGCGCACCCCGCGACCTGTACTTCCTCGGCGAACCGCGCGACATGATCGCGGGCGAGATCATCCCGCCGGGCAGCTACCTCAAGGCGGTAGAGATCCTCCGCCGGCAATACGTCGCCCACCTGGTCGACCTGTGCGCCCGCGGACGTCTCCCCGACGCGGCACCGCTACCCCGGCGCGCCTCCGCCCTGTTCGGCGACACTGGCTGGCTGGAGGCGTTCTCGGCGGCTGCTCTGCGCAACGGGTCCAGCCTCGTGGCGGAATTCCTCGGCCTGTTCGATGCGACGGTCGCCGATAGTGTCGCCGCCGCGGAGCTCCGCGAGTTCGCCACCAGAGGGCTTGCCCAGGACATCAAGGAAGCGGCGCTGACCTGGGACGAGCGACTGGCCGATCTCCGGGACCGGCTGGCAGCCATCGAGACGGCAATCAAACCCCTCGTGGAATCCGACCCCATTCAGTGGGCTCAGAAACGTGCGCTGCGAGCTGAAGGCCGCGGCATCGCCAAACGCATCAGCGAGATCGGCAGAGAGAATGCCCAAAGCGCCCTCGTCGAGCTCGGGCTGTTGCCCAACTACTCGCTGATCGACTCAACGACCAGCCTGGAGGCCACCCTCACGTGGGAGGACGAATCCCCGAACGCCGCCGCCCGCTATCACAGCGAGGTGCGTGAATACCCGCGTCCGGCCCGGCTCGCGCTCACCGAACTCGCCCCCGGCAATTCCTTCTACATGCAGGGCTACCAGCACCAGGTCACCGGCCTAGACATAGGAACCCCCGCTAGGCCCGCCTGGCAACACTGGCGGGTCTGCCCTGACTGCGGCTACGTGCGCACCACGCTGGCGGCCGAGGACACGAGCCGGTGCCCACGTTGCGACAACAGGGCGATCGGCGACCGCGAATGCCTGTACGGCGTGCTCCGCCCTACCCGCGTCACCTCCTACGACCGCAGGGACGACGCGCAGATCCGCGACGACCACGACGACCGGCAGCGCCGCTATTACGAACAGGCAGTCGCGATCGACATCGAACCTGCCGACATTGAGCACGGCTCCTGGCGTCACGCCAAGACGACCTTCGGCGTCGACTTCACCCGCAAGGCGATCATCCGCCGGTTCAATCTGGGCACCACCCGCCACGACCGGCCCGCCACCGGCAGGTTCGCGGGGGAGGACGTCCGGCTCAACCCCTTCTACACCTGCCCGGCCTGTGGCGGCACGAGCTGGGACGGGCCTCCGGCCATGGTCACCACCATCGGGCCGATAGCCTCCTCGTTCGCCGACCCCTCCCGCAAGCACCACCGGCAATGGTGCCCCCACCGGCGGGCTTCGGAACACGTCGAGCACGTCAAGCTAATACTCGCCCACGAACTGGAGACCGAGGCGCTGCGCATCCTGCTGCCCGTCGCCACGCTGCTGATCGAGGAGCGGATGGCCTCGTTCGAAGCCGCGCTGATGGCAGGCGTCGCAGCGTGCTACGGCGGCGACCCTTCTCATCTCGCCATCGTCACGGCCACCATGCCTGACCCGGACACCGGTCGGCAGCGACGTTTCCTCGTCCTGCACGACACTCTTCCGCGAGGTACCGGCTACCTCCAGCGCTTGTCCGATCATGAGGAGTTCCACCAGGTGCTGACGGCGGCGTTCGACATCGTCGCCACCTGTGTCTGCGCCACCGACCCGAACAAGGCGGCCTGTCACAGGTGCCTGCTTTCGCACGTGCCCGGCAGCAAGTACGACAAGGTCAGCAGGGCCGAGGCGTTCACCATGCTGAAGGATCTGCTGGAGGGCTGGAAGACCAAGCCCGTCGCCACCACTGACGCGATCTCGTTGTGGGACCAGGTGGAAAGCGAACTGGAGGCCCGATTCCTGGGAGGCCTGGAAGCGTGGGCCCGCCAGGCGGACACTCCCGGCACGCTCGCTCGTGGCGGTCACGTCAACGGCAAACGGGTCGCCGACCTGCGTATCGAGGGCCCCGGCGGAGCGATCGTGCACTGGCAGATGATCCTGCAGAACACCATCAGGGAAACCCGCCCCGATGTGCTGTTCCGCCGTCTCGACGACGCTCCTCTGGAGGTCGCGGTCTACCTCGACGGCTACAGCTACCATGCCGCACCCGACAAGAACCGCCTCGCGGGCGACGCCGCGAAGCGGACCATGCTGCGCGCGCACGGGCGCGTCGTATTCCAGCTCACGTGGGACGACATCGACGAATGGGAACGGCGCGGCTTCGGACCCGTCCCGGCGGGCGAACCGATCCGAGCCCCCTACCAAGGGAACGCCCGGACCGCCGCGCGGCAGACCTACCAGCAGTTCAGCCCCGGACGCGACCCCGACGAACTGGTCCGCACCATGTGGACCAACCCCATCGACACGTTGCTGGCGTTCCTCGGCAACCCGGACATGGAGCTGTGGCTCAGACGTGCCGAAGCCGTGACAGCCGGCCTCCTGCGCCTAGCCCAGGCGCCATCGGTCAGCGGGCCCGATGGCGTCCCTGAACGGCTGACTGCCGCGCTGCGCGGTGAGCCGCTGCCTGCTTCTCTCCCCGGAAAGCTGGCCATCATAAGGGCCTCGGACAGCGATGGCTGCCTCGTCGCGGTGGTGGTCGACCAGCGATCCGGATACGCCTGGACGGCGTTCGTGGTCATCGACGACACCAGGGCGACGATCGTCGCGGATGAGCCGGCGCACAGGAAACGCTGGGCTGCCTGGCTCTATTGGGGCAACATCCTGCAGTTCCTTGACGCGGGAGCGGGGGATGGCGGCCAGCTCGCGCTCACGGGACTGGACGCGTTCGATCCCTCTCTGCTCGCGGCGGCGGGCGGCGCAGGCCTCCTGTCTGCGTTGAGTCTGCTGCCGCTGGACGAGGACCTCCAGGATGACGACGGCACACAGGAGAGCACGTCCGGCACTCGAACCGTGCCCGCGCAGCGGAAACCCGAGGCCGCGCCTGCCGCACCTAAGGAGAGCGACACAGGGTGGGAAAGGGTCTACGACCTGCTCGATCCGGAGGAGCCTGGCCTGGCTGAGTTCGTGCGTCTCCTCGCGGATCTCGGGGTGCCCGCTCCTGCCGTCGATGATGTCGGATTCGAGCTGGGTGACCAGGCATGGCAGGCCGAAATCGCCTGGCCGGGCGTAAAGGCAGGCATCGTGCTCGCCGGAGACGACAATGAGGCGCGCAAGCGGAACGCGGCATACGCGGACGCCGGATGGGACGTACGCGCCATACAGGGCTGGACTCCGCAGGAGCTGGCGGACCGGATCGGAGGACGGTGACCGTGCAGGGCGAAGCCACACTGCGACTGCTCGACAAGACTGATCAGGAGATCCGTAGACTACCCCGGATCATCCGAGGGGCGATCTACGACTTTCAGCACAGGTTCCGCCGGAACCCGGCTGACCCGGAACTCCAGCTCACCGCGCTCGCCGGCCGCCCACGACTGCTCACCGCGCAGGTCAACGATGACTACGGGGCGATACTCCTCCATGCGGGGGAAACCGACTACATACTGGTGGCGGTCAAGCCCCACCGAGATCTCAGCGAGAATCTCGATCGCTTCGCCTACCAGATCAACCCGGTTACCGGCGGCATCGAATTTGCCGACCTGGGCGAGATCGAACAGCGGATCGGCGAGGCCCCCACTGGATTGTTCGCGGCCTTCACCCCGCAGCAACTTCTGCGGCTAGGCGTGGCCGAGCCGCTGCTCGACCTGATCGCGAAGATCTCGACCGAGGACGAACTCAGCAGCCTGGTCGAACGCGCCCCGCAGCTCACCGGGGAGGTACTGCGGGCGCTGCACGAGGGCAGAAGCTTCGAAGAGGTTCTCGATCAGGTCACCACACCGGTCTCCGTCGAAGAGCCCGTCGACGTCGACGACTACCAGACCGCCCTGACCCGTCCCGCCACCCAGGTCACCACCAGCGACACCGAACTCCAGGAGGTTCTGGACGGCGACTTCGAACGGTGGCGGGTTTTCCTGCACCCCGCTCAGCGCAAGGTGGTGGACCGGGATTACAGCGGTCCCGCCCGGGTCAGCGGAGGCCCCGGCACCGGCAAGACCATCGTCGCTCTCCACCGCGTCCGGCACCTGGTCGAACGGCTCGGCCCTGGCGACCGAAAGGACGTCCTGCTCACCACGTTCAACAAGAACCTCGCGGCCGACCTGCGGCAGCGCCTGCTGGAACTGGCCGGGCCCGAAGTGGTCAAACGAGTCGAGATCGTCAACATCGACAAACTGGCCACTCAGATCGTCGCCGAAGCCGAACCGGGTGGGCGACGGCGCTGGATCGACGACACCAAAGCGCTGCAGGAATGGCAGGATCTGCTCACCGAGGTGGGCGAGACACGCTGGGACGCCGAGTTCATGCACGCCGAGTGGTCCCATGTGATCCTCGGGCAGGCAATCGTCTCCCGATCCGACTACTTCCGGGCCCGCCGCGCCGGCCGAGGACGGACCATCAGCAGGGAAGCCCGCGCCGCCATCTGGCAACTGGTCGAACGCTACGTCAAGCGGCTCGACGACAAGGACGTGTGGACCTATCGGCAGGTCGCCGAGCGGGCCGCCCGCCTGGAGATCGAGCGCGCCGCCAGGAACGCCTCCTACGAAGCCGACCAGGTCAGCTCGATCAAGCTGCAGCGGGAGTCCGGCATCTGGCACTGCCCGCGCTACCGGCACATCGTCGTCGACGAGGCACAGGACCTCAGCGCGGCTCACTGGAAGATGCTGCGGGCGATGGTGCCCGAGGGCAGAAACGATCTGTTCATCGCGGGCGACACCCACCAGCGCATCTACGGCAACTACGTGTCCCTGGGCAGCCTCGGCATCAACATCCGCGGACGCTCGTCGAAGCTGACGCTCAGCTATCGGGTCACCGCCGAAATCCTGCACGCTGCGATCGCCCTGCTGGGGCAGGAGGAATGGGACGACCTCGACGACGGCCAGGAAGACCTGCGCGGATACCGATCTGTGCTGCACGGGCTGAACCCCGAACTCCGGCGCGCCACTACCTGGGACGCCGAACTGGACGGGCTGGTCGACCGAGTCCGGGAATGGAACGACGTGTCGCTCTCGTCGATCGCGATCTGCGTCCCGGAACGGGACATGGTGGCCGATGTCGAGCAACGCCTTGGCAAGGCAGGCATCATCGCGGCGGCGATCGGACCCGACGGACCCAAGCTGCACGACGCGGTCCACGTCGGGACCATGCATCGGTTCAAGGGGCTGGAATACCAACGGATGATCATCGCCGGTGTGTCCGAAGGACTGGTGCCCTCGCAGTGGGCGGCCCAGTACGAGGACAGCGACCCGCTGCGCTACCGGCGCGAACTACAGCGCGCCCGGTCCTTGCTGTTCGTCGCCGCCACCCGGGCCCGCGACACCTTGGTGATCTCCTGGCACGGGCGGAAGAGCAGGTTCCTGCCATGAAAACGATCGCAGACCGCTACACGCTGACCGCCCCCGTGGCCCGGGGAGGGATGGGCGCCGTCTGGCAGGCGACAGATCTGCGGCTCAACCGCCAGGTGGCGGTCAAGCTCATCGACGAGAACGACCTTGCCGACCGGAACGACGCCACCCGTCGCTTCTACCGCGAAGCCCGGATCACCGCGCGGCTACGACACCCCGGCGTTCCGGTGGTTTACGACTTCGGTAGCGACGGCGGCGAACTCTTCATGGTCATGGAGTACGTCGAAGGTGACATGGTCGCCGACCTGATCGCCGAACACCATCCACTACCGGTCCCGTGGACGGCTCTGATCGCTGCTCAGGTCTGCGCCGTGCTCACCGCCGCGCACGAGGCCGAACTGATTCACCGCGACATCAAACCAGACAATCTCGTGATGTGCCCCAACGCTACGGTGAAGGTCATCGACTTCGGCGTGGCCACATCCTTCGGAGCCAGCGAATTCTCCCAGATCACTCAGGCAGGTCAGATACCCGGTTCGGCCCGCTATACGGCGCCCGAGCTTTTCGACGGAGCACAGGCCAGCCGTTCCACCGATCTCTACACGATCGGGTGCCTGCTCTACGAACTGCTCGCCGGGGTCCGGCCGTACGCGTCCAAGGATTTGATGACCGAGATCAACCGAAGCAGGTTCGAGGACCCACCCGCGATCGGACGGGCCGATGTTCCCCGGGACATGGGAGGGCTGACGTTGCGGCTGCTCGACAAGTCCGCCGACCGGCGCCCCTCCAGCGCGATCGAGGTCTTCGACATCCTGAAAACGTTCGTCAGACAGCCTCCTCCCATACCCGGATTGGTCGACCGCGACCTTTCCAACGACCCGGTCCACATGTACGCCGCGGTCATCCAGCACGTCAGCAAGTGAACTTGGGGACATCCATGCAAGACAGCGCCACGGTCGCAGCGGCCGACATCGCAAGGCTGGCGGGGGTTGGGCGCGCCGCCGTCAGCAACTGGCGTCGGCGGTTCGACGACTTTCCGGCACCGGTCGGCGGAACATCGAGCAGCCCGCTGTTCTCACTCGGAGAGATCGAGGAGTGGCTCCGCAGGCAGGGCAAGCTCTCAGCAGTTCCCGCGGATGAACGAGCTTGGCAGCAGCTGAGGGCGACAGTCGACGATCTTTACCTCGGGCAGGCGCTGGGAGAGATCGGTGAGTTCCTCGTCTTCGTCGGCACATCAGGGACGAAGTGGAGGCGCCTAGCCAAGAAGACCGACCCGGAGATCATCGAAGGCGTTTTCTCTGGCGTATCAACTGTGCGGGTAGAAATCCCCATCCTGAGGGCCATCGCCGACCTCGCAGAGGAACAGGGGACTCAGTCCATCTTCGACTTTCTTTACCAGCGCTATCTTGAAGCACACTCCCGAAGGATCGATGTCGTCGCTCCCGAGGTTGCCGAACTCATGGTCGCGCTGCCGTCAGCGGACAATGGCACGGTACTCGACCCCACATGCGGCCTCGGAACACTGCTTCTGACCGCCGCCGGAGTTGGCGCTACTCGCCTGCTTGGCCAAGAACAGGACGAAGCGGCAGCACGAGTGGCGGCCGCACGCCTACGCCTTCACGGGCACGACGCCACGATCCAGACAGGGGACGCTCTTCGCGACGATCGCTTCGGCTCGGCCCAGGCCGACGCGGTCGTCTGCATCCCGCCCTTCGGAGAGCGCAGCTGGGGCTACGAAGAGCTGGCCAGTGACATCCGCTGGCAGTACGGCCTGCCGCCGCGTGGCGAGCCGGAGCTCCCCTGGGTACAACACGGACTGTTCCACCTCAGGCCCGGCCGATATATGGCTGTTCTAATGCCCCAGTCCGCAGCCGACCGTCGCTCGGGTCGGCGGATTCGCGCGCAGCTGCTTCGCACGGGTGCCATCCGATCCGTGATCACTCTTCCTGCCGGAACCGCTCCTGGCTCCCAGACAGCACCGTATCTCTGGATCTTGCGTCGGCCCGAGCCCGGAGACCCCACTCCAACGCACGTGCTCATGGTGGATGCCTCCCACATTCCCCTCATCGAGCTGCCATCGATGGTCCTTGAGCGATGGAAGGCTTTCCAACGAGAGCCCGTGGCCGGAGCCGTACCACTCATCGAACTGCTCGACGAGGATGTCGACCTAACCCCCGCTCGTTACGTCGCCGAGCGCCGTGAGAAGGCAGAAGCGTTCCCGCTGGTGTTGGAGAGGCTGCACACTTCCCTGGCTGACACGCTTCGAGCGGTGGAAAGCCTACGAGAGCTCGCCCCTCTACAGAGGGATCTGCCCATGACCACGATCGCCGAGCAAGTCAGGGCGGGAGCGATCACCGTCGTGCAAGCACCGAAGACACAGCAACAGCCAGGGAAAATACCGGTCCTTACATTGGAGGACGTTGTCCGGGGCGGTGACCCGAGCGGACGAATGGCTGCGACCTCCGACATGGTCACAGTCGAGCCTGGCGACGTGGTGGTTTCCTCCGGAGGACGGTCGATGGTCGCCCGTGTGGCGAAGATGGGTGGGATGGCGCTGGGGCCTGGACTTCAACTTCTCCGCATGGATCGCGAGCGGATAGATCCGACGTGCCTGTCGGGCTTTTTGAAGCTCTCGGGAGCGCAGGCGCGAGGGCAGTCGGGGACGTCTCGCTCAGACATCCGCCGAGTGGAGATTCCGCGGGTGCCCTTGCAGGAGCAACGCCGCCTTGGTGCAGCCTTTCGAAGGCTCGAGACGCTGGAGAAACAACTGGAAACGACATCAGAGCAAGGCGAATCTCTTGTCAGTCTATGTCGGGCTGAAGTTTTTGAACTCACAGAATGAGTCTCGACGGCGCCGCAAAACCTGACCCTCTGGGGACGCTCGGGTTCTAGTGCTTGTCGCAACACACCTGATCATGGAGGGCGTGTTGATGGCGAGGCGAGGTCCCAAGCGTAGGTTGGACGTGGAGTCGGAGTACTGGCGGCTGGTGCTGTCCGGCGTAGGAACGGTGGAGGCTTGTCGCGCCCTCGGAATCGGGCGCAAGACCGGCTACCGGTGGCGGGCGGAGAACGGCGGGCTACCGCCGGCGCGGCTGGCTGAGAGCGCCCGGTCGAGCCGTTTCTTATCGCTGCTGGAGCGGCAGCGGATAGCGGCCTTGCGGGCACAGGGCCTGGGAGTGCGCGCGATCGCCGACCGTCTCGGACGCTCCCCATCGACCATCAGCCGCGAGCTGCGGCGCAATACGCTCCCACACGATCGAGGCGGCTACGACGGCGATCTCGCCCACGCGCGAGCGCGGCAACGGGCCCGGCGGCCGCGTCAGGGACGGCTGCTGGCAGATGCGCAGCTCCGCGCAGAGGTGCAGGCCAAGCTGGAGCTGGACTGGAGTCCCGAGCAGATCGCTGCGTACTTGCGCAGCGCATGGCCGAGCCGGCTGAGCTCTTCGTACAGGTTCAGCAGCTCGTTGGCCCGATTAATCGAGCTGGTCCGCGCCATGAGGAGGTGATCGCGGCCGTTGTCGAGGTCGGTGCGCAGGGACGACAGGGCGCGTTCGGCGATGTCCCTGTCCGGGTCGTCGAAGCTCAGCACGGAGATGTAGTCGATGCCGGCGAAATATCCCTGAGCCTGCGCTTCGCGAAGCGGGAAGGCGTAAACAACTCGTCCGCCGAGTGGGCGCCCGTCCGTCCTGAAGGGGGTGGCGGTGATCTGGACGACTGGCCGGCCGTCGAAGGCGTCGCGGATCTCGCTCCAGGTTCTGGCCGCCACGTGATGTGCCTCGTCGATGAACAGGTGGCTGAACTCGGCCAGGAAGATGGTCCGGACGTCCTCGGGGAAGCCCGAAAGGGCGGCGGGGGTAGTGACCACCACGTTGCACGCCTGCGCGAAGGAGCGGGCGCTGTAGCCCGACTCGAAGTGGTGCTCCACGCGGCCTACCACAGGGCGTTCGAACGGGCCGGTGACGACGCCCAGTTCAGGCAGGACGCCAAGGGTCTCGAACTTGCCCGCTGTCTGACCGCGCAGCACGTCGGAGGGTACGAGGACCAGCAGGCGCTCCGGGCGCGCGGCTGCATAGATCGCCACCATCGTGTCACTCTTGCCGGTGCCGGTGGGCATCACGACTGTTGCCGGGTGCTGGCTTCCGGTGGTCCAGTGGGCGAAGACGGCCAGGAGAGCGCCGGTCTGGGGTGCACGCAACCCTCGCGGGCTCTGCGCGTCGAGGCTGGGCAGACGAAAGGCTCCCTCGAGAGATGCCCTTACTTCGGCTGGAGCGTGCGCCGCGGCGGGACCGCCCCAGGCGAACCGCTCTTTTTTCCGGACGAGGTGCACGTATTCCGGGGCGGGAATTTTGATGATAGGCCAGCGCTGGTCCTCCGCGACCGCCCATACTGACTGGTTCTCATTGACAAGACGGGCTTTACGTGGTGGACAAAGGAGCTGACGTGCGATGTTCTTGTCAACTTTGATCGAATCAGACCATCGAGAAGGCAATTCGATCGATAGCTCCTCGACGTCAACGTCGTGTTCCATGTGTCCCCCGCGAGACGCACCAACGGGCGCATCCCCCTCAGGAGCACCACTTGTTGACCCAGATAATAGGCCCGCACGTGCATGATCACGACTTGGGGTGACCTTCCCGGCTAAATGATCAATGCAGGTTGAAGTTGCATTTGGGGACATATTCCGCATTATGGTCCAAATGGGTCAGGCTAAGTTCGGCGTAGGACGGCCCAGCTACCCCAACCCGCCTAAGCCTGCACATCCCCAAGTCCTCAGCCGCCGAGGCCAGCGTCCGTCCCGCACCGGACAGATACAACGCGAGGGCGTCCGCCTTGGACTCCGACGGGTACGACTTCATCGCCACGTGGAACTCCTTGTTTCCGGATCTCCATCATCCGGCACTCAAGGTGTCCACACCTCGGGAGTAGGGCCGAGTTTGTCATCGAGCACAGTAGTGCTCAACTGAAGTTATGCAGGTTGTCTTCGCTGCACTCATCGCTATCGCAGGAACCCTTCTAGGTTCACTCACGACCTTCCTCTTCCAGAGATGGACGGTCGCCCGTACCGAAAGCTTCACGCGGACAGAGCGGCTCCGTCAGGAGCGCATGAAAGCTTATAG
>NZ_JBAHWD010000057.1:0-32594 GCF_037044575.1 Nonomuraea sp. LPB2021202275-12-8
GGGGGGGGCCGGTCGGGTCGGGGCCCCACCCCCCCCCCCCCCCCGGCGGGCGGCGGCCCCCGCGGCCGGGGGGGGTCTGTCCGGCGCCCCGGGCGGGGGGGGGGCCGCCGGCCGGCGCGGCGGCCCCCCCCCGCCCGGCGGCCCGCCGCGATGGCGGCGAACATCGCGACCAGCGCCGGCGCCGGCCTGCCGGGCAGCCACGCCAGCCCGGCGGCGGTGGCGACCAGCAGCACGTGGCCGAGCAGGTCGAGCGGCCTGGCGTCGGCCTGGTTGCCGTAGGCCATGACGGTCGAGGAGACCACCACCACCGCCATGGCGCACACCAGGGCGGATGTCCGCGCACCGGCCCATCTCACACCGGCACACTAATGCGCTCCGGCTCCACCGCGCGATACCGCCGTCGCGGTAGAGCGGGTACGGCCAGCGCGGCAGCGACGCAGGCCATCGGGATGGCGGGCAGCACGTAGCGGTGGTCGAAGTCGAGCGCGGCCACCGGCGCGACGAGCAGGAACATCGCGAAGGCCCACGGCAGCAGCGCCGGAGGGCGGCGGCGGATCGAGCCCGCCGCCCCGGCCAGCAGCAGCACCCCGAACATCGTGCCGTGCAGGAACCACGGATAGGGGTAGGCCGCCAGGATCGATCCGAACGGCTCGACGGAGCTCATGCCGCGGATCGCGGGGTCGTACTCCCGGCGCACCTGGTGCACCAGGGCGTGTTCCTCCGGCAGCTTCCAGGAGCCGTACGGGAAGTTCGAGGTGGGCGTCACCCGCTGAGGGTGGCGCACCGGCTCCCAGGTGAAGGCGAGCGAGGTGTCCCTGACCACAACGCGCAGGTAGTCGAGCGGCTGCGCGGCGATCGCCTTCAGCGCGAAGGACCTGGCCAGGTCGTTGTACTGGAAGCGGTCGCCGGGCAGCCGGTTGAGCGAGGCGCCGGGCGCCCAGACGTACTCGGAGGCGGCGTCGACCACGGCGCCGTTCGGGCAGAGCTTGGCCTCCTCGGGCGGCGGCTGGATGATCGAGCAGTCGGCGAAGGTCATGGTGCGCGCCCAGAGCGCGACGCCGTCGGAGCCGCTGAGCGCGAACCGTCCGTGGTGCTGGGCGTACCAGCCCGCGTAGGCGAGCAGCGGCAGCGCGCCCGCGACCAGGAGCGCGGCGGTCCGCCGCCACGGCGTCCGTCTCAGCGGGAGCCAGAGCGCGGCCAGGCCGAGCAGCGGCACCGCCGCCGTGCGGGTCAGCCCGGCCAGGGCGATGAGCAGGCCCGCCGCCGCCGCGGCCCGCACCGTCACCTCCTCGCGCCACATGAGCGCCAGCAGCGCGGCCACGAGCAGGGCGATCACCTGCAGGTCGGACAGGATCGCGTGCTCCAGCCGGACGAACGACGGGTCGAACAGCACCGGCAGGGTCGCGAGGCCCGCGCCCCAGCCGGGCAGCCCTCTCCTGCGCAGCAGCGCGTACATCATGACCGCGATGCCGAGCCCCAGCACGTGCTGGACTCCCGCGATCAGGTGCACGCTGTGGAAGGGGCGCATCAGCCACAGGAACCAGGCGTACCCGGCGGGGTGGAAGGCTCCGCGCGGCTGCATGTGCACGGCCGTGTCCAGGTAGGTGAACGAGTCGTACCAGTACACCTGCGCGGTGTCGTACCCCAGCATGACGAGCACGCGCAGCGCGGCGGCGAGCACGAGCGCGACCCCGAACAGGCGGTGGGCACGCAGGGCTCGGCCCGCGGGGATGGACGCGAGGATGGACGCCAATGAACGGTCCCCCGGAACGGGCCGGGAGGATCCCGGCCGGAGGGAACGAAGTTCACCGGCCAGGCGCTAACGCCAACGTCACCAGAAATGGTTATGCCCGCGTTATGCCTCTAAGGTCACAATGATCGCCATTCAGGGACCTTTGGGGGCATGGTGCGTGTCTTGATCGCCGAGGACGAGCGGATGCTCGCCGACTCGATCGCGGAGGGCCTGCGGAACGAGGCACTGGCCGTGGACGTCGCCTACGACGGGGAGGCGGCGCTGATGCGCCTGGGCGTCCACGACTACGACGTGCTGATCCTGGACAGGGACCTGCCGCTGCTGCACGGCGACGAGGTGTGCCGGACGGTGGTGGATCGCGGCTGGCTCGTCCGGGTGCTCATGCTGACCGCCGCCGGTGACGTGCGCGCCCGGGTGGCCGGGCTGTCACTCGGGGCCGACGACTACCTGCCGAAGCCGTTCGCGTTCGAGGAGCTGGTCGCCCGGGTGCACGCGCTCGGGCGACGGGCCAGGCGGGCGGACCCGCCGATGCTGGAGCGGGCGGGGGTGCGGCTCGACTGGGCGCACCGGCAGGTCTTCAGGGAGGGGCGGTACGTGCCGCTGGCCCGGAAGGAGTTCGGCGTGCTGGCGGAGTTGCTGCGCGCCCAGGGGGCGGTCGTCTCGGCCGAGGACCTGCTGGAGAAGGTGTGGGACGAGCACATCGACCCGTTCACCAACACGGTGCGGACCACGATGACCAAGCTGCGCAAGAAGCTCGGCCTGCCGCAGGTCATCGAGACCGTTCCGGGATCGGGGTATCGCATCCCATGAGCGTCCGCCTGCGTTTCGCCCTGGCGTGCGCCGCCGTGTCCGCCCTGATCGGCTCGCTGCTGCTGGCCGGGCTGCTGCTGGTCGTGCGGCAGAGCCTGGAGCCCCGCCCGGGGCTGCTGAGTCCCTCCTACATGCGCGTGAACGTCGGGTGGGGCCTGTACCCGAGGAACTCCCACGAGTACGTCGTCGCGCAGGACCGGGTGGCCCAGGTCCGCGCCACCTACCAGCGGGACACCATCGCCAACGTCCGCACCATCGGCGCGTTCGCCGTCCTCGCGGGCGCGGGGCTGGCGTTCGGCGCGGGCTGGCGGGCCGCCGGCTGGGTGCTCAGGCCGGTCACGTCCGTCACCGAGACCGCGCGGCGGGTCGCGCAGAGCCACGACCTGACCGAGCGGATCGGCTACGAGGGGCCGAGGGACGAGGTGAAGGAGCTGACCGACATCTTCGACACCATGCTCGGCCGGCTCGCCCGCTCCTTCGACGGTCAGCGCCGCTTCGTCGCCAACGCCTCGCACGAGCTGCGCACGCCGCTGACGATCAACCGGACGCTGGTGGACGTGGCGGTGCGGCGGCCGGACGCGACCGAGGACGTCAAGCGGCTCGGCGAGTCGCTGCTGCTGGTCAACGCCCGCAACGAGCGGCTCATCGACGGTCTGCTCGCGCTGACCGAGGGCGAGCACGCGGTGCTGGACCGGCGTCCGTTCGACCTGACCGACGTGGCCGAGCACGTCCTGGACCAGGCGGCCGAGGAGGCTGCGGAGCGCGAGGTGACGATCCACCGGCTGCTGGACGCGGCGCCGACCACCGGCGAGGCGGTGCTGGTGGAGCGGCTGGTGCAGAACCTGGTGGAGAACGCGGTCAGGCACAACCATGCCAAGGGCGAGGTGTGGGTGACGACCCGGCAGCGGGCCGACCAGGTGGAGCTGGTGGTGGCCAACACCGGGCTGCAGGTCCCGCCGTACGAGATCGAGACGATCTTCGAACCGTTCCGGCGGCTGCACGGCGACCGGCTGCGCTCCGACCGGGGCAGCGGCCTGGGCCTGTCGATCGTGCGGGTGATCACCGAGGCGCACGGCGGCACGATCACCGCCAGACCGCGGGAGGAGGGCGGCCTGACCATCACGGTCGAGCTGCCGATCGACCACTCGTCCTAGGGGCTGTGGATCTTCCGCAGCACGTCCTCGGGGATGCCCGCCTGGACGAGGCTCTCCCAGCTCTCGAACCGCTCGGCGATCATCGACTCCACCAGGGGGCGCAGCTGCGCGTGGTCGGTGCCGCCGTGCAGCAGCTCGCTGAGGATGCGGCCGCGGTCGGCGAAGGGCAGCTCGCCGCCGTCCATGGTGACCGCGTGCGCGATGAGGCCGAGGAGCCGGCCGTTGCCGGGCGTGTTCGGCGCGGTGACGGCGGCGATCGCGTCGAGGTAGAGCGCGACGCGCTGACCGGCGCTGACAGCCTCGCCGGCGAGCAGCTCGGACACCAGGCGGGCGGCGCTGGTCACCTCGCCAGACGGCCGCAGGACGAGGGCGGGCTCCCCCTCGCCGCCCAGCAGGTCGGCGAGCAGGTCGGTGTCGGCGCTGAGCAGGTAGGGGCGCTCGGCGAGAGCCCTGGTGCGGTGCCGCAGCACCGTGGCCTTCTGCGGCGGCCGGTGGTCGAACCACCAGCTCAGGCCGGCCGGCTCGGGCCCGGCTCCGCCCAGCAGGATGTCGCGCTCGCCGCCCTCCGACACCCGCCGCGCGGGCAGGGCGGCGAGCAGACCGGCCCAGCCGTCGTCGCCGAGCTGGCTGCGCCACAGGTGCGCGTACGAGGTCCAGCGGGTCAGGTGGTCGGGGTCACGCAGCAGCCGCGAGACGCGCACCGGCTCGCCGGACGCGGCGGCGTACAGCAGGGTGAGGTTCGCCGAGTAGGCGGCCAGCCTGCGCGTCACCGGGTGACGGGCCGGCTCGAAGCCGGTGAAGGAGCGCCGCCGCCGCTCGTGCAGCGACTCGCGCAGCAGCGTCCCGAGCAGGCCGGCGGCCTGGGTCCGCAGTTCGGCGGGCAGGGCCGCCATCAGCTCGACGGCGAAGCCGACCGTCGGCCCCCGCTCGGCCAGGCAGGAGAACGAGATGACGGCGTGGAGCAGGTCGTCGTCGATGTCCTGGGCGGGGGCCGCGGCCAGCTCGCTCTCGGTCAGCTCGTGCCTCCTGACGAGCTCGCGCACCGCGTACACGGCCAGCCAGCCGACCAGGAACTCGCCGAACGTGGGGTGCAGGAACTCGTAGCAGCGCACCCGGTCGTCCGCCGGCCCGGTCTCGGTCCTGTGCACGAAGAAGAAACGCCTGGTGGCCCGCCGGGCCCAGTTGACGCCGCCGCCCGGGTCGCGCGCCTGCCCGCACAGGGCGGCCAGGTCCCGGTCGAGCGCCGCCTCGGTGGCGACCGGCCGACCACGCGCGAACATCGACAGCGCCACCACCCCGAGCTGCACCAGCTCCCTGTCGACGAGGGCGCGCAGGCGGGCCGGCGGCAGGCCGCCCGCGGTCGCGTCCTTGGCCACCTCGCGCTGGGCGAAGTCCCTGATGAGCGACTCGTAGAGCTGCGCGCGGCCGATCGGCGCCCCGTCGCGCCTGACGGTGTTGCCGGTGGCGTCGTAGAGGGCCAGCAGCAGCAGGAGCAGCGGCTGGGTGGCGAGCTCGCCCTGGGTGAGCGCCACCTCGGCGGCCAGCGGCGTCCGGTCGTGCCTGGCCAGCACGGCGCGGTTGGTCTGGTCCCAGATGTCCAGCCAGCGCCGTACCTGGTCCTCCTCGAACGGCTGCAGCTGCAGGGCGAGCACGCCTTCGGGGAACCTGACCTGGTCGGCCACGACGGTGCGGCCGGTGACGATCACGGCCACGGGCCGTCCGGCCCGGTACTGCCCGATCTGGAACTCCCGGATCTGTTCCAGGTAGTCGTACCTGGCGGCGCCCACGGCCTGGATCAGCTCGTCGAACCCGTCGAGCATGACGACCGGCAGCGCCCCGTCGCCCGCGCCGATCAGGTCCTCGAAACGCACCTCCTCGCCCAGCACGTTGCGCAGGCCCTGGTCGATCTGGGAGATGACCGTTTGGGACGGGACGGTGGACTCGGCCATCACGTCGCCGAGCTCCACCCTGATCGGCAGGAACTCCGAGCCGGCCAGCCGCGCGGCGAGCACCTCGGTCAGCTTGGACTTGCCCGAGCCCGGCTCGCCGAGCACGACGAGAGGCGCCTGGGTGGCTCCGAGCGAGGTGAGGTGCCCGACCAGGAACGCCTCCGCGTCGGGCAGCCCGCGTTGCCCGGCCCACCAGCTCCTGGCGGCGGGCGTGGCCTCCCGCGTCATCTCCGCGACCCGGCAGCGGGGGCTGATGTAGCCCTCGCCGAGCAGCGGCAGCGTGACGTCCTCCGGCGCGGTGCCGCCGGCCATGAGCGGCTGGTCCAGGGCGGTGGCGGCCAGCCGCACCAGGTGGATCATCGGCCGGTCGCCCACCCTGGGCGGCGCCAGCTCGGCCAGCAGCCGCGCCACCCGCGACAGGCCGGCGCCGAGCGGCTGCGCCTCGGTGACCAGGCTCCACATGCCGAACTCGGGGCTGTCCAGGCTGAGCAGCCGGTAGTCCTCGTCGTAGATCCGCAGGGCCTGGGCGGCAGGCCCGTCGTCCAGCAGGATGGGCAGCCGGGTGCGGTCGCCCGCGGACAGCTCGGCCCACACCGGCAGCCCGCGGGCGTAGGCGGTCAGGGCCCGCGTCATCCGCTCGTAGACGCCTCGCACGGCCTGCCGGGTCTCGGCGTAGGGGCGATGCGGCTCCGGCATCGGCAGCGGCGCCAGCAGCACGCTCTGCGCCAGGACCGCGAAGCTCTCCGCCGGCCCGCTGCCGGCGTGGCGGACGTGGTCGAGCTGCTCCAGCTTGACCGGCAGCCTCGCCTCTCCGAGCGCCTCGAAGTACGCCGACACGATGATCGCCGCGTGCGCCGCGGCCAGCCGCCGGGTGCGGCTGAACCGGTTGCCGCCCCTCGTGCGCCCGGTCGTGCGCCGCACCGCGTCCTCGGTGTGGCGGACGACGTCGCTCCTGAGGTCGAGCAGGCCCGTCGCCGGCCGCCCGACGCCGGCGGTGGCCCAGCCGGTCAGCGCCACGGTCGCGGCGAACTCGGCGATCTTGGCGAGCCTGGTCTGCTTGCATCCGAGGATCTTGAGGGCGTCGGCGTAGCTCAGGATGTCCGTCATAGGCGTCTCCGAGGAACGTGAGAAGCCCATCATGACGCCGTTCAGACCGTTTGGGAGCGTTCTCCACCAGGACGGTCTGGCCCGTTCAGCCCTCCTTGACGGCCTCGGCGATCTCGGCCAGCGCGGCGGGATCCTCGATGGTCGACGGGACGCGGTAGGCGGCGCCCGCCGCGATGTCGCGCATGGTGCCACGCAGGATCTTGCCGGAGCGGGTCTTGGGCAGGCGGTCCACGACCACGGCCCGGCGGAAGGCCGCCACCGGGCCGATCCGGTCGCGTACCATCGCCGCCAGCTCGCGCTCCACCTCGGCGGGGTCGCGGTCCGCGCCCGCCTTGAGCACCACGAAGCCGACGGGCAGCTGCCCCTTCAGCTCGTCGGCCACGCCGATCACCGCGCACTCGGCCACGTCGGGGTGGGCGGCGATGACCTCCTCCATGGCGCCGGTGGACAGCCGGTGCCCGGCGACGTTGATGACGTCGTCGATGCGGCCCATGACGAACAGGTAGCCGTCGGCGTCCACGTGCCCCCCGTCGCCGGTCAGGTAGTGGCCGGGATAGCGCGTCAGGTAGGACTCCGCGAAGCGGGCGTCGTCACGGTAGAGGGTGGGCAGCGTGCCCGGGGGCAGCGGCAGCTTCACGGTGACCGCGCCCTCGGTGCCCGGCGGGCACTCCTCGCCGTCGGGGTCGAGGATGCGCACGTCGTAGCCTGGGACGGGCTTGGTGGGCGAGCCGGGCTTGATCGGCAGTTCCTCGATGCCGACGCAGTTGGCGGCGATCGGCCAGCCGGTCTCGGTCTGCCACCAGTGGTCGATCACGGGGATGCCGAGCAGGTCGCCGGCCCAGTGGTAGGTGTCGGGGTCGAGCCGCTCTCCGGCCAGGAAGAGGTAGCGCAGTTTGGACAGATCCCACTTTTTCGCGAAATTGCCGGAGGGGTCCTCTTTCTTGATGGCACGGATGGCGGTCGGCGCCGCGAACAGCGTCCGCACCCCGTACGTGGACGCCACCCGCCAGAACGCACCCGGATCGGGTGTCCCCACCGGCTTGCCCTCGTACAGCACGCTCGTGCAGCCGGCCAGCAGCGGCCCGTAGACGATGTAGGAGTGCCCGACGACCCAGCCGACGTCGGAGGCGGCCCAGTAGACCTCGCCGGGCGCGGCGCCGTACACGTTGGACATGCTCCAGTGCAGCGCCACGGCGTGCCCGCCGGTGTCGCGCACCACCCCCTTCGGCACGCCGGTGGTGCCGGAGGTGTAGAGGATGTAGAGCGGGTCGGTCGCCGCCACGCTCACGCATCCGGCGGGCTCGGCCTCGCGCACGGCCTGCTCCCAGTCGAGGTCGCGCCCAGGCGTCAGCTCCGCGCTCGCCTGCGGCCGCTGCAGCACCACGCAGTGCGCGGGCCGGTGCGAGGCCTCCCGCAGCGCGGCGTCGAGCAGCGGCTTGTACTCGACCACGCGCGACGGCTCGATCCCGCACGAGGCCGTCAGCACCGCCTTGGGCCGGGCGTGGTCGATGCGCACGGCCAGCTCGCTGGCGGCGAATCCGCCGAACACCACGGAGTGCACCGCGCCGATCCGGGCGCAGGCGAGCATCGCGAAGACGGCCTCGGGCACCATCGGCATGTAGATCACCACGGTGTCGCCGGCCTCCACCCCGAGCCCGCGCAGCATACCGGCCGTCCGCGAGACGTGGTCGAGCAGCTCGGCGTAGGTGTAGCGGCGCACCGCCCCGGTGACGGGACTGTCGTAGATCAGCGCGTCCTGGGCGCCCCGCCCGGCGGCGACGTGCCGGTCGACGGCGTTGTGGCAGGTGTTGAGCCGCCCGCCGACGAACCACCGCCCGTCCCGGGTGACATTCTCCGGCTCCACCTCCCAGTCGATCCCACGCGCGGCCTCGCGCCAGAACTGCTCGGGCTCCTCGATGCTGCGCCGGTAAACGGCGTCATAACCAGGCACTTATCGATCAGATCAGCCTGCCCGGCCCGGCGCAAGCCCCGCCGGCGGTGTCCGCGTGACCGGAAACCCGGCGACAGGCCGATGTCCGTTCCGTTACGGTATGGCCGGGGCAGCCCTGGGGGCTCATCGTCTGAAACGAACAGGGCGCCCGCCTTTCGAGGCGGCGCCGCCCGCGGTGCGCGGCCTCCTTCGGCTCCGCGGTGACGGGGTCCGGGCCAGGCAGGGGGAGGTGGCCGGTATGGGGGACGCGGGAGACGACCTGATCCTCTCGGTGGTGGTGGGGTCGCGGGCCTACGGGCTCGACACCGGCGCGTCCGACACCGACCGGAGGGGCGTGTTCGTGCCGCCGACAGAGGACTTCTGGCGCCTGGACAAACCGCCCACGCACCGGGACGGGCCGCTGCCCGAGCAGTTCTCGTGGGAGGTCGAGCGGTTCTGCCGGCTCGCCCTGGAGGCGAACCCGACGGTCCTGGAGTGCCTGTGGTCGCCGATCGTGGAGGTGACCACCCCGGCCGGGCAGCGGCTGCGGGAGCTGCGGGGCGCGTTCCTGTCGTGGCGCGCCCACCAGACGTTCGCCGGATACGCCGACGCGCAGTTCCGCCGCCTGGACCCGGCGGCGCCCAAGTGGAAGCAGGCCATGCACATGGTCCGGCTGCTGCTCAGCGGCCTGCACCTGGTGCGGCACGGCGACCCGCTGATCCAGGTGGGCCCGCACCGCGACCGGCTGCTGGCCATCAGGCGCGGCGAGATGCCGTGGGAACGGGTGGACGCCTGGCGGGCGGAGCTGGCAGCCGAGCTGGCCGCCGCGGACTCCGTACTGCCCGAGGAGCCGGACCGCCGCGCGGTGGAGGAGTTTCTGATCGACGTGCGCAGGGAGCATCTGTGAGACCTCTCGACCTGCTGCCGGACTGGCTGCTCGCCATCCCCGGCGAGCAGCCGCATCCGCTGGCGTTCGCGACGGTGAGCGGCGCTCACCTGTACGGGTTCCCCTCCGTGGACTCCGACGTGGACCTGCGCGGCGCGCACGTGCTGCCGATCGAGCAGGTCGTGGGCCTGTCCACGGGCCCGGAGACGCACGACAGGACGTGGACGCGCGAGGGCGTGGAGGTGGACCTGGTCACGCACGACCTGGCCAAGTTCTGCCGGATGCTGCTGAACCGCAACGGCTACGTCCTGGAGCAGCTCCTGTCGCCCCTGGTCGTGGCCTCGTCCCCGGTGCACGAGGAGCTGGTGGCGCTGGCGCCCGGCTGCGTGACCCGCCACCACGCCCACCACTACCTGGGCTTCGCGCGCACGCAGTGGCGGCTGCACGAGAAGACGGGTGGGCTCAAGCCGCTGCTCTACACCTTCCGGGTGCTCGCCACCGGCATCCACCTGATGCGGACCGGCACGCTGGAGGCCGACCTGACCAGGCTGTACGCATACGGTCCCGCGTACCTGCCTGAGCTGGTCGCCGCCAAGCGGGAGGCCGAGCACGGCGCCGCGCCGCCGATCCCCGCCGCGGGCGAGGACGTGGCGCGGCTGACGGCGGAACTGGAGGAGGCGAGGGACGCCTCGCCGCTTCCCGAAACGGCCGGCGCCCACCTGGCCCTGCACGACCTGCTGGTGAGGACCCGCCTGGCCCCGGTGCCACCGGCGCCAGGCGGGGTCACGCGTCAGTCGTCGGCGGGATCCGCGGACAGCACCAGCCGCACCGCGAACAGGCGGTAGCCAGCACGTTCGAACGCGGCGGCCATCGGGAGGTTGGTGGAGTCGGTGTCGGCGACGATCCGCTGCACGCCGCGCCCGGCGTGGAAGCGGGTGATCTCGTCGAGCAGATCACCCACGTAGCCGTGGCCGCGCCGCTCGGGCAGCACGCCGAGGTAGCCGACGACGGGCCCGGCGTTGTTGGCCGACGGCATCGCGAAGCCGGCCAGGTCGCCCTCGGGCGTGCGGGCCACCCGCCACCAGGACCTGTCCCCCGGCATGCTCCGGTAGTCGGCGAGGTCCTCGCGGGCCTGCGCCTCGGGGTCCTTGGTGAGCAGGGCCAGCCGGGTGTGGTGGTCCAGGGAGCCTTCGGCCACCTGGCGGAAGAGGTCGACGAACACCTCGTCGTCGGGCTCCTCCTCGAACGTCAGCCTGCCGGACGGTTCGGGCACCGGGGCGGCCGGTGTCCACTCGTAGCGCAGCCGTTCGAGCTCGTCGGTGAGCCCGGCGCGGCGGCCGGCCTCCCACCGCCACTCGATGGCATCGGCCACGGCGCGGTAGTCACGCCAGCCGCTGGGCACGAACACGTGGTAGGCGGGGGCGTCGCCGAAGGCGCCATGGGCGTGCCGCAGGAGCGCGGCCCCCAGGGCGACCCGATCCTCGACCGAGGGGTGCACGTAGAGGCAGTCGAGCGCGAGCGGCTTGTCGCCGTCGGGGAAGCCCCACCAGACGGCGCGGGCCAGGATCTCGCCGTCCTGCTCGGCGATCCAGACGCGCTCGTGGCGGTACTGGCCGTCGGTGAGCATGGAACGCAACCGGTCGGGATCGGCCCAGCTGATGGGCTCGTCGACGGTGCAGCGGAGCAGGCGGTCGAGGTCAGCCTCGACCGTGGAGCGGAAAAGCACGGTTCCTCCGAAGAGTGAAAGCGGACGCCCGGAGCGTCCGGTAAAAACGGGACATCTCAGCGCCTCCTTTCCTTCGACTTTTCGGGCACTGGCGACTTTAGCGCACATGGGATGGAAGTTCCGACAGGATAAGAGGGTGGGCACCTACGATGACATGCTTCCTCTCCAGCCGCCCGTACGGCTTCCGCCGGACGACGAGCTGGCCGACGCCGTCCGCGCCACCCCGCTCGCGGCCGAGATCCTGCGCCGCGACGCGGCGGGTGATCCCAGGGCGAACGCCGAGATGGCCGCCGCCCTGCGCGACGGGACGGCCGAGCGAACGCTGCAGACCTGGTCGGAGGTGTGCCGCGCGCTGCTCGCCCCTGAGGAGGCGCTGCTGCTGGAGGTGGTCCGCCTGTTCCTCGGCACCGAGCCGGCCGAGGGGGACTCCCCGGACGTGCTCGCCAGCCTCGGCCTGGTGAACGCCAAGGGACCGTACGAGCTGACGCCGCTCGGCCGGTGGATCGGCAGGCAGGTGCTCGCCGAGGCGGCGGGGCAGGAGGTGCCCGTCATGGGATCCCTGGCGGAGCGGGACGCCGCCGAGCTGCTGCACGGCCTGCGCTCCTACCCGCAGGCCGAGCGCGACGAGGAGCTGGCGGGCTGGCTGGCCGGGCGCGAGCCGGCGCGGGCGGCTGCCGAGATCGCGGCAGTGCTGGGCGAGGCGAGCCCGCTCGGCAGGGCGGTAGGGGTCGAGCTGCTCGCCACCAGGCTGGGCGAGGAAGGCCGCGAGGCGCTCGACGGGCTGCTCGACGAGCCCCGGGTGGGGGCCGGCATCGCCGCCCGGCTGGACCGTGAGGGCCACGACCCGGCGCCCGAGGACATCGCCTGGGTGCTGGTGGACATGGCCGCGGCACTGCTGGAGTTCGGCGGCGAGACGAGCGAGGTCATCGAGTCGGTCGCCAACGGCATGGACGCCGACGAGCAGGCGGGCACCCTCGCCCTGCTGGCGCTCTGCGACCATCCCGGCACGGAGCTGGTGCTGAGGGTCTTCATCGAGCACCATCCCGACAGCCGCGTCTCGGCCGCCGCCCGCAAGGCGCTGCGCCGCCTGCACGGCCTGGCCGACGCTCGCCGGTAGAGTCGGGCGCGATGACAAAGCACACGATTTCCCGGCATGCCGGCACCATTCTCGGCGACTCCTACGCCTGCGACTGCGGCGCGCACCTGGCGAACCGCATGACCGCCGAGCTGCACGCCGCCGAGCAGCGTATGTGCTCGGTCTGCCTCGGCTCGGCCGAGGAGGAGGTGGTACCCGGGGTGATGCGCGAATGCGCGTCCTGCGCGGGCACCGGCGGCCGGCGCGAGCAGATCACCTGGCAGCTCGCGCACACCGAGGCCGAGCGGCTGATCACGCTGACCGTCGTGCGCGGCGTGGTGTCGGGTTTCGACGGGCCCTTCCACCTGTCAGAGATCGCCGACACCGTCAGGGACGGCCTCGGCCTGCCCGTGGGGCGGCTCCCGGTGGGGCCGCGGGTGCGCGACCTGCTGCTGCAGATGCAGGCGTCGGGCGAGATCGCGATGCTGTCCGCCCCGGACGAGCTCCTCGACAGCACCGCGAACGTGGTGCTCTACCGCGACCCCCAGTGGCAGCGCGCCCGCACGCTGGGTCTTTGACCCAGGCGGCCGTCTGAGCGGCCGTCAGGGCCGGCAGAGGATCTCGCCGTGCAGGATCGAGATCCAGCCGTCGCCCGCCTCCGCCCACTCCAGCCAGCCCTCGGAGATGCGGCGCAGGTCGCCGGCGGTGGCTGCGCCGGTCGCCAGGGCCTGGTCCGCCATGGCGGAGCTCAGGATCCGCTCCGCCCACATGCCGCCCCACCAGGCCCGGTCCTCGGGAGTGGCGAAGCACCAGGTGGACGAGGTCGCGGTGACCTGCTCGAAGCCGGCGGCCCGGGCCCACGACAGCAGCCGCCTCCCGGCGTCCGGCTCGCCGCCGTTGCCGCGCGCCAGCTTCTGGTAGAGCGCCATCCAGTCCTCCAGCGCCGGCAGCGCCGGGTGCCAGGCGAACGCGCCGTAGTCGCTGTCGCGCGCCGCCACGATCCCGCCCGGCCTGGTCACCCGCCGCATCTCGCGCAGGGCTCGTACGGGGTCGCCGACGTGCTGGAGCACCTGGTGGGCGTGGACCACGTCGAAGGAGCCGTCGGGGAGGTCCAGGTCGTGCACGTCGGCGACGGCGAAGTCGACGTTGGCCGCTCCCCTGGTCTCGACCTCGGCCCTGGCGAGCTCCAGCGCGTCCACGGTCACCTCGGACGCCGTCACCCGCGCCACCCGGGCCGCCAGGTCGGCGGTGATGGTGCCCGGCCCGCTCCCCACGTCCAGCAAGGTCATCCCCGGCCGGAGGTGCGGCAGCAGGTAGCCGGCCGAGTTGTCGGCGGTGCGCCACCGGTGCGAGCGCAGCACCGACTCGTGGTGGCCATGGGTGTAGACGGCGTCCATCGAAACTCCCTCGTATCTCCCGATGCCCGAACGCTAACGCTGTCTCGCTATTCAAGAAAGAACGTCTCAATATTCGAGCACACTGTCTTCGCTCGTAGACTTTGCCCGTCAGGGGTTCGCGGCTGTGGAAGGGCGTCGCCGTGGGAGAGATCCGGCCGATCGTTCACGTCGGCGACCCGGTGCTGCACGCACCCTGCGAGCCGGTCACCCGGTTCGGCGAGGAGCTGGCGGCGCTGGTGGACGACATGTTCGCGAGCATGTACGCGGCGGAGGGCGTCGGCCTGGCCGCCAACCAGATCGGGGTGCCGCTGCGGGTGTTCGTCTACGACTGCCCGGACGAGCACGACGAGCACCACAAGGGGGTCGTGGTCAACCCGACGCTGGAACTGCCGGGCTCGGCGAGCGCCGCCTGGACACCGGCGAGGAGGGCTGTCTGTCGGTCCCCGGCCAGTTCGCGCCGCTCCCCCGCCCCGACCGCGCGACCGTGCACAGCCTCGACGCCACCGGTCAGCCCGTCACGGTCACGGGCACCGGGATGCTCTCACGCTGCCTCCAGCACGAGACCGACCACCTCGACGGCCACCTCTTCATCGACCGCCTCCCGGCCAAGGCCCGCAAACGCCTCCTGGCCGCCTACCAGGAGTCGCAGTCGGTGTCGTGAGTCGCCGTGAGCGGCGAAGGCCCAGGTGAGATCTCGGTACACCGGGTAGGGGTGGGCTCCAGCGAGGAATGGAGGCTGACCATGGCCAAGACCGTGGCAGACGTCATGACCACCCACCCGGCGGCGGTCGAGGCCGACCAGCCGGCGAGCGTCGCCGCCGCGCTGATGCGCGACAACGACACCGGCGCGGTCATCGTCAACGACAACGGCCGCCTGCGGGGCATCGTGACCGACCGCGACATCGCCGTGCGGCTCGTCGCCGACGAGAAGGGCCCCGACACCCCGGTACGGGAGGCGTGCTCGGACAGCGTGGAGGCCGTCGGGCCCGACACCAGCGTCGACCAGGCCATCCAGCTGATGCGCTCGCACGCCGTGCGCCGCCTCCCGGTCGTGGAGGACGGCCGCGCCGTGGGCATCCTCAGCCTGGGCGACCTCGCCATGGAGCGCGACCCGAACTCGGCCCTCGCCGACATCTCCGCCGCCGAGGGCAACCGCTAGCCTGGCCGTGTGGTCACAGTCGAGGACGTCCGGCGGCTCGCGGCGACCTTCCCGCGCTCGTCGGAGCATCTGATCCGGGACCGGGTCAAGTTCCGCGTGGGGTCGATCGTCTATCTGGCGTTCTCGCGGGACGAGACGTTGATGGGGTTCGCCTTCCCGAAGGAGGAGCGGGCCGCGCTGGTCGCCGCCGAGCCCGCCAAGTTCGAGATGCCGCGGGAGTCCGACCTGCGCTACAACTGGGTGGTGGCACGGCTGGCCGCCCTCGGCCAGGACGAGATGTCCGAGCTGGTCGTGGAGGCCTGGCGGATGGTGGTGCCGAAGAAGGTCTACGCCGCCTACACGGCCCGGATCCGCTGATCCGCCGCGTCAGCTGAGCCTGTCGACGCCGAGGGCGCTGATGAGCAGCCGCTCTCCTTGCGGTTGCCGAGCAGGCGGACCGTCCAGTCCACGAAGCCGCCGTCACCGAGTGCGTGCCGAGCGGCGCGACCGGCGCCGGAGTCACCAGCTCGAACTCGGGCGGCACCACGGAGAGCAGCGCGTCCTCCGTGCGGCGCAGCCGCTCGAAGGGCACGGCGGCGGGAGCGGCGAACCGGTCGGTCGCGTAGCGGCGGAGCACGTCGGGCGGGGTCAGCCCGGCCGCCCTGACACGCATCACCTCCAGCAGGAGGGTGGTGAGGTCGGCGCCGGACAGGCGCTCCGCGAGCACGTCGAGGATCTCGGCACCGCCTGCCTCCCTGAGCACCCGGCCGAGCGGTGTCCTGTCGTCAGCTGCCATCACCCACCCCTACCACGGCGCCGGATGGGGCGCGTGCTCCGTGCGAGGGGACGGGGGTGCGGGTAGGGTGCGATCGCATGTACTTCCAGCACTCGAGCGACATCTGGCGGGATTTCCCCGGCCTGGTGCCCGGTGCGGTCCTCGCCGAGGGGATCACCGCGGACGTCTCCGCCGACCACCGGATCGCCGGCCACTACGCGGTCGCCGAGTCCCGCCTCGCCGCAGGGCCGGAGTCCGAGCTGCCGGAGGTCCAGGCCTGGCGGCGGACCTTCGCCAAGATGGGGCTGAAGCCCACGCAGTACCGGTGCGCCTCCGAATCGCTGCTGCGGCGTTTCAAGAAGGAGGGGACGCTGCCCCGGATCCATCCGCTGATCGACCTCTGCAACGCGGTCTCGCTCGCGTTCGCGATCCCGGTGGCCGTGTTCGACCTCTCCCGGGTCACGGGCTTCCTTGAGGTCCGTTACGCGGCGGGTGACGAGGACTACCTCACCTTCGCCGGCGAGACGGAGCATCCGGACGCCCACGAGGTGGTCTTCGCCGACGCCGCCGGGCGGGCGCACGCCCGGCGGTGGACCAACCGGCAGAGCGGCCTCTCGGCCGTGCGGGAGAGCACCCGATCCGTCCTGATCGTCGCCGAAGCGCAGCACGCCACGGCCTCCGACGACGTCCGCGCTCTCCTGGCCGCGCTCGCCGACGACCTGAAGGGCATCTGGGGCGCCGCCCCGGAGACGGCGGTGCTGAGCCCGCCGTCCCCGCGCCTGGAGTGGTGAGACGGCCCAGGCGAATCCGCTCAGTGGACGAACGGCCATCCCTGCGCGTCCCAGCCGAGCCTGTTGACGCCCAGCCGGGATGATCCGTCGTTGGCGTACCAGTGGTAGAAGAGCACGTCGCCGTCGCTGTCAGCGATGACGGCCTGGTGGCCGGGGCCGTGGACGTCGCCGCGACCGGCCAGGATCTCCGTTCCTCCGCCCGCGGTCATCGCGGTGCCGTTGCGGTCCACGTACGGGCCGGTGATCGAGGTGGACCTGCCCACCATGATCCGGTAGGTGCTGGCGGCGCCGTTGCAGCAGCGGTCGAAGGACACCAGCAGGTAGTAGTGGCCGCCGTGCCGGAAGATGGTGGGCGCCTCGACGGCGCCGCCGCCCCGGCCGGCGATGCCGCGGATGGTGCTGTCGGACCGCTTGCCGGTGGCCGGGTCGAGCTGGACGAGCTTGATGCCGGACCAGAACGAGCCGAAGCTCAGCCACCAGCGTCCCTGGTCGTCGATGACCAGGTTCGGGTCGATGGCGTTGAAGTCGCCGGACGTCTGCGACTCGATGACCAGTCCCTGGTTCGTCCAGGAGCCCGACGCGCCGGTGCTGCTGGTGGCCAGGAAGATGGCCGAGCGGTTCGAGCCGAACGTGGAGGCCGAGTAGTACATCCAGTAGCGGCCGCCCGCGTAGGAGATGTCGGGCGCCCAGACGTGGTTGCCGCCGTTGGTGTACGGGTGCGCCCACGGGACGCCGCCGGGGAACGCCGATCCGGCGTTGCGCCAGGCCGTGCGGTCGGTGGAGGTCTTGAGCGCCACGTTGTCGCCGGTGTGGGCGAGCAGGTAGGTCCCGCCGGTCGTCTTGACGACCTCCGGGTCGTGCACGTTGATGTCACCGGTGACGACGCCCGGGGCCGGGTAGGAGGGCGGCGGCGTGCCGGGGTCGCCGCCCAGCTTGACGAGCCGCCACTGCTGATTGTTGCCGCCCAGGTCGGTGTACTGCGACAGGCGGGCGCCGTCGGCGGTGGACCACTCCCACACCTCCAGCGCCTTGCCGCTGTTGCGGTTGATCAGCTTGACGTGCCCGCCGGTGGTGTCGACGACCCGGAACTGCTGGTTCGCGCCGTTGTTGTCGGCCCACTGCACCAGGTTCGCGCCGTCGGCGGTGGAGGAGCCGGAGATGTCCAGCACCTTGCCGCTGTGCCGCGACTTCAGCCGGTAGTAGCCGCCGCCGGAGTCGACGAACTGCCACTGCTGCCACGCGCCGTCGTTGCGGGCCCACTGCACGATGGGCGCGCCGTCGCCGGTGGCGAGGTCGTACACGTCGGCGGCCTTGCCGCTGTGCCGGTTGACCAGCACGTAGGAGGCACCGGTGTCGATCGTGGCCGCGGTGGCGGGGGGCGCGGCCACGACGGCCTGGCACAGGGCCAGCAGGGCGGCGATCGCCATCGCCAGGGCGGTGCGGAGAACGTTCATGAGTGCCTCTCAGGGGAGGGTCAGGCGGCCCGTACGTGGAACCGCTGGCAGATGTTGTCCAGCCACGACCACTGCGCGATGTCCGTGCGCATGACCAGCTCCCTGGAGTCCCGCCCAGTGTTGGCGCTGCCTTCTCGACCGTCAATGAGAAGCGCGGGAATCGCGGAATTTCGGTGAACGTTTCACGGAGCCAGGTCTGACCAATCGATTGACCGGGAGTGGCCTGGAGAGATTCACACGGAGGAGGACCCATCTCCATAAGCCACCGTCAGGGCTCGTCGCCCCCGGCCAGTGCACGCAACACCTGGGCCTGCTCGACATCGGTGCCCTCGGCCCGCATCCGGGCGGCCTCGGCGGCCGTGAACCCGGCCGCGCGCCAGGCCGCGACCTCGTCGATCGGCACCCCGGCCCGCCAGAAGCCGGTCATCAGGGAGATGGCGTCCTCGCCGGAGCCGAGCACCCGCCCGGCCTCGCGGGCGGACATGCCGAGCGCCTCGAAGACACGCGCCTGTCCCGGTTCGATGCCGCGTTTCGCCCAGTCCACCGCCGCGGTGCCGGACCAGCCCGCCTCGACGTACCCTCGCGCCCGGTCCGCCGGGATACCGGCGCGCAGCAACTCCCGCATGCTGCCGGAGCGTTCCTCGTCGGCGAACGCGTCACCGGGCCTGGCCGCGCGGTGCAGCAGCCGGTGGAGCAGGCCGCGCGGGCGGGGGCGTTCCCCGGCGAGGTGGCGGTCGGCCGCCTCCTCAGGCGAGTAGCCGTGCTCGCGCCACTGCACCGCGTCCCGTGGCGTCATCCCCGCGCGCAACCAGAGATCCACGGTGTACGGGGTGGCCCCGGCGGTCCGCCACTGCCGCGCGCCGCCGGCCGTGTACACGCCGGACCCGCGCCAGCGCTCGGCGTCGCCGACCTGGAAACCGCCGGCGATCCACTGCCGCGCTTCGGCGATGGTGAACCCGTGCTCCCGCCACTCGTGCAGCGGCTCGGGGCTCGGCTCGTCGGCGTGGTCGTTCGTCGTCATGACCCTCCTCTCGCCCGTGGGCGCTGCGGCACGTCCGCGGGGACGCGGGCCACGGAGGCCCAGCCGGGCGCGTGTCCACCGTCGCCGATCAGGCAGATGACGACGTGCGCCGATGGACGGTGCTCCGGCCACGGTGTCTCGCCGTCGGTCAGCACGATGACCAGGTCGGGCCGGGGCCGCAGCGCCGTCGCCGCCTCGACGCCGGCGCGCATGTCCGTGCCGCCGCCGCCGATCAGCTCGATGTCGCTCGCCCGGCGCACCACCTGGACCGGGTGCGGCCGCACGTCGCAGCAGAGCGCCCGCAACCGCCGGTTCGGGCCGGCGACCCCGTCGATGATGCCGGTCACCTCGGCGAGGAGCCGGCTCAGCACGTCGTCGGCCACGCTGCCGGAGGTGTCGATCACCACAACCGTGTCCGGCACGACACGGACCATGGACGGCGGCACGATCCCGTCGTACGCGCCCGCCCGGCGCGACGGGCGGCGGTAGCTGAAGTCGACCTGGCCGGCCACCGTGCTCACCCCGCGCCGGATCAGCGCGCCGAGCCGGGCCCGCCAGTTCACCGACGGCCGCGTCCGTTCCTCGGCCCAGCGCCGCCATCCGGAGGGAACCTCGCCGCGCGCGCTGATCCGGTCCTGGATGTCGGCCGCGACGGATCGCTCGAGCAGGTCCCGGTCGAGTTCGCCGAGCCCGTCGCCGGAGCCGCTGTCCTCGTAGGCGCGCGCCTGGCCGTCGACGGCGCTGCCGCAGTCGATCGCGTCGGACAGCGCCCCGCCGCCGCGGCCCATGGCGTCGGCGAGCACGTCGAGCATCGGTACGTACTCCTCGGCGGTGCGGTTGGCCGGCAGGCCGAGCGCCGCGGGTGACACGACGCCTTCCGGGTCACGGAGGTCCTCCGCCTCGAGGTCGTCGTTGATCTCGGCATCGGCGGCCTGGTTCCAGCGGTGCGCCTGCTCGCCGCGGACCGCGCCGGCAGCGTGGCTCACCTGCCGTCCGGGCTCCGGCCGCACAGGCGAGCGGGCCGCGTGGCCGCGCACCAGATGGCCCACCTGGTGCAGCATCCACCAGCCGATCTGCTCGATCGGGGTCGCCAGCGCGGTGCCCGGCTCCACGTGCAGATTCCAGCGGGTGTCGGCGGGGAACGCGCGGAAGTCCGGATCCGCCACCGGCCGGCCGGTGACCTCGTCCAGGGCCGGCTCCAGGATCACCGGGTTGAGGGCGAAGACCGCCGAGGCGAGGTACGGCGCCTGGTGCGCCGCCCACAGCCGGGCGGCGGCGATCCGGGCGCGCACCGCGTCCTCGTGGCCCGGGACGCCCGCGCCGTCGGTGGTCATCTCATGAGTCCCGCCGCGCGCAGGACCGGCGCGAGGTCGAGCATGGTCCTGGGCAGCGTCGCGCCCTCGGGCCGGCGCCGGGCCAGGGACCGTGCCGCCGTGGCCGCGACGTCCGGGGCGGTCCGCGCGACCCGCGCCACCACCGCCCAGGATCGCTCCCAGGTGTCGGCGGTGCCGTCCGCCCGGACGTGCGCCACCAGCGCGCCGAGCAGGGCGTGCAGCCGGTCGAGCCGCTCCGGCAGCCGGGCGTCCGGGTCGTCGAGCAGGGTCGCGGGGTCGGGCAGGTCCAGGTTGCGGCGCCAGGAGAGCAACTCGAAGCCGGCCGCCTCACCGACCGCGCCGAGCACCAGCTCGGCCAGGACCGGCTCGGCCACGCCCGCGTGGTCACACGCCGCGATCGCCCGGGCGGCCATCTCCCAGCTGCGCGGGCTGGGCCAGCCTCGGCCGGCCCGGTCGGGACTGTCCGGGACGTGCAGCACGAGCGCCGGGCGCACCCGCAGGAAGGCCCCGACCAGCGCCCGGGCGCGGGCGACCTCGGCGGGTCCCGCGGTGTCCTTCACGTCGAACTCGGGCACGGGGAAGCCGTCGGTGAAGCCCTCGGCGATGTCCTCGGCCGAGATCGTCCAGTTCAGGTGGATGAGACGGTTGGCCAGCGGCGCGGACAGGTCCCAGCCGTCGGCGGCCTGTTCCGGCGGGTTGGCGGCGGCCACGATCCGCACCTCGTCGGGCAGCACGAGGTCTCCCACGGTCCGCTCCAGCACCACCCGCAGCATCGCGGCCTGCACGGCCGGTGGCGCGGTGGTGAGCTCGTCGAGGAACAGCAGGCCGCCGCCCTCGGCGGCGAGCCGCTCGGCCCACCGCGGCGGCGCGAACCAGGTGCTGCCCTCACGCAGCACCGGCAGGCCGGAGAAGTCGCTCGGCTCACGGATCGAGCCGACGACCACCTCGACCAGCAGGCCGGCGGAGGCCCCGAGCGCGGCGACCGCGGAGGTCTTGCCGGTACCCGGCGCACCCCACAGGATGACCGGCAGATTGGCCGTCACCGCGACCGCGAGGGCCTCTCGTGTCACCGATGGCGCCGCCATGATCTCCTCCTTGTTGTCCGCCTGCCGTTTCCGGGCGGCATGCATCGGACGTCCAGCTGTCACAGCCGACGTCTGGCGTGGTTCGGTGGGCTACTCCTGGTTGCGGAACAGGCTCCGGCCGCCGTGCTTCTCGTGCACCGCCTGCTTGCCGATGCGGAGCGCAGCCGCGATCTCCGTCCAGGTCCGGCCCTGGGGCCGGGCCCGGCGGACCAGCGCGACGATCGGGTCGTCGACGCTCATCGCCTGTGCCGGCAGAGCTACGCGGTCGGGCTCCATGGCGTCATCCTAGGTTGACGATCCGCCGTTCGTCAACCAAAGATGACGACCGGCGCGATGGGCGGGCACAGGGGCCTGGTCTTCGGGTGGTCGCGGGCTGAGAGCTACGCGGGGTCGCGGCCGGCGGGGACGGTTCAGCTCATGCTGTGCCCGGGCCTCAACCGACGTCGATCTGCAGGAGGAATCGCCCGTCGTCTTCGGTGACGCGATCGTGGACGGTGATGATGCCGGGATGCTTCAGCCGCGCCGAGGCGCGGGCCTCGCGGTCCAGCCGCGCGATCCAGGTCTCCCGTTCGGCGGCGCTGAGGTGTCCGGGTAGCCGGACCGGAGCTCCTTGACGGCCACCTCCCGGCCCAGTTGCTCGTCGTGAGCCCGCCAGACCGCTCCCATGCCCCCCTGGCCCAGCAGGCTGATCAGCCGGTAACGGTCTGCCAGCATCCGCCCGGAATGGTCATTCACGGCAGGAATACAGCCGCACCGGCCGGTTCTCGTTGAAGATCCGGAGTTCGGGCACCGTCGATCGGGATGCGGCGGCTCCGGTGCGGGCCGCCGCGACGGGATTCCGGCGGCCGGGGGGCGGCGGTCATTCGATGCAGCGGGTCAGCTGCTCGACCGTCTTGGTGATCTGGTAATTCCTGTCGATGGTGACGATCGCGTTGCCGGGGCCCCAGTCGATGTTCTCGCAGGTGTCGGCCGAGCTGACCGGGCCGAAGTCCCACGCGCCGTGGACGATCTTGTTGCCGGAGATCTTCCATTTCGGGCCGGAGCGCCACTCGAGGAAGAGGGTGTAGTTGCCGCCGGCCAGGAGGTTGTCGGTCACCGTCACGTCGCTGAGGTTCTTGTCGACCAGGTTGATCGGGTCGGAGTGCTCCGGCGCCTGCCGCTGGTCGACCGTGTTGTGGTCGAAGACGAGGCCGCTGCAGACGATGCTGCCCGGGCAGTATGCCTGGATGCCGTCGGAGTGGCTGGTGGGCGGCCCGCACAGGTGCACGTACGAGTCCCGTACGGTGACGTTCCTGCCGGACATGCGGAAGCCGTCGTCGAAGCCGCGGATGTGGACGCGTTCGGCGGTGAAGTTCTTCTCGCCGATGGCGGGATAGATCCGGCATCCGGTGGGCGGGCCCACGGTGGAGTCGGTGATGGTGAAGGAGCCGCCGGTCTCCCAGTTGGTGATCAGGCCGTCGATCCGGCTGTTCCTGATGACCACGTCGTCGGCGGCCACGATCAGGTCACCGGTGATGTGCAGGCCGTCGATCACCTGGCCGGGCTTGGTGACGGTGACGTTGCCCTTGGTGGCGGACAGGCGTGCCCCGGCGGGTGCTCCGGTGCAGTCGGGGGTGGGGTAGGACGGCAGGTCGCAGCCCGGGCGTCCGGGGGTCGACGGGGTGGGCGTGGTGGTGGCCGGCGGGTCCGAGGGCGAGACCGTGGGCGTCGGGGTGACCGACCGCGACGGGGACGGCGTCACCGTCGTCGTCGGTGTCATCGTCGGCGTCATCGTCGGCGTCACCGATCGCGTGGGAATGACGGAGGGCGTCGGTGAAGATGCGGTGCTCGGCGTGGGAGTGGACGTTCCCGGCCTGAAAACGACGTCCACGAGATAGTTGTGGCCCGCGCTGGTTCGCCGGGGAAACGCGCTCGCGTCGTAGGTGTAGACGCCATTGCGCCGCGACACTCGCAACGAATCCGTCCCCGGCGAATAGCGCTGGAAATAATGCCGCACAAGGCCGAAAACCCCGTCTGGCACGTGATAGGAGACGATGTACGGCCTGTTCGCGCTCACGGCTACCGGCCGGGGAAGGCGTACTTCCTGCCAGCCAGAGGCGGTCTCGGCGGCGAACGGCACGTGCGCCAGGCGGTTGCCGTTCCCGTCCCACAGGCTCGCGGTGTGGGTGCCCGCGGCGCGGCGGTGCCTGTGGAAGCGGATGGCCGTCACGGTGCCGGGGCGGGTCGCGGTGAAGCGCATGCCCAGCTCGACCGGGCGCCCGGCACGGGCCAGGCGGGCGGGCAGGACACTGGTCGGGGACCAGACACTCTCGTCCGCCGCCTTGACCGTGGCTCCCGGCTGACCGGGGAACGCCGACGCCGGAGCGGCGATCACCGCGGCCGAGGCGAGCATCACGGCCGCGATGGCCGTGAGCACCGAACGTCGGAGCGGGAGGCGCCGGCTCTTCGCCGCGTCTTCCGGCTCGCTTTTCGCCGCGTACCGACCGGCGTGATGCAATCCGTTCACGAGACCGCCTCCACGACAAGGCATAGCAAGTCATCTCAGACTGATCTTTAACCCCGAAAATCCCCCGCCAAAAGAACCGCGCCTCATAGTGCCACTATTTCCCCTCACTTCGCGCCAATTCGTTACAAATCCATTCAACTGAGGAAAATGGGGTATCAATAAATGCCATAGCACCCAGTGGTATCAAGCCAGCCCGCAACCCCCGGCCGGAGCCCCATTGCGCCCGCCCCACTCCTTGATCATTATCTGAGGCATGACACCACCAGACTGGGTGAACTGGCATGACGACTACGACCGGCCGGACTCCCACCTCGGCCGACGCCTGGCCGTCGTCCAGGAGGCCGTCCGGTCCGCCCTTGACTCAGGCGCCGAAAAGGTCGTCAGCCTCTGCGCCGGCCAGGGCCGCGACCTCCTGCCCGTCCTCGCCACCCACCCCGGCCGCGACCGGGTGCGCGCCAGGCTCGTGGAGCTCGACCCGCACAACGCCGCCCTGGCCGAGCGGCAGGCCCCCGCCGGAGTCGAAGTGGTCTGCGGCGACGCGGCCATGACCGACGCGTACGCGGGCGCCGTCCCGGCCGACCTGGTGATCGCCTGCGGCATCTTCGGCAACATCACCGAAGCCGACATCCGCCGGACCGTCGACATCCTGCCCCAGCTCTGCGCGCCCCAGGCGACGGTCATCTGGACCAGGCACACCCGCCCACCCGACCTGGTGCCGACCGTCTGCGACTGGTTCGAGCAGCGGGGCTTCACCAGGATCAGCCTGGTGACCGCCGGCTTCGGCGTGGGCGTGCACCGCTACACCGGCCCGCCCGCTCCCCTACGACGGGGCGAGCGCATGTTCACCTTCGTTCAGGAGGAGACCCCCCGGTAGAGCCCCTTGGCCAGGCTGGTGATCCGGCTCACCGAGCCGCTCCAGGTGCTGCCCGCGGGGTGCGCGGTCAGCAGGGCCATGACGAACCGCTCGTCCTTGCCCACCAGCCCCGTCGAGTAGAGGACGGGCCGCCCGAGGTCGGGCACGCCCGAGCCGGCGGCCCGCAGGGCGATCGTGGAGATGGACGCGCCCGGGGCGGCGGCGTCGCACCTCACCGGCGGCACGGTGCCGAACCCGGACCAGCCCTGCTTGACCGCCCACGGCCTGGGCACGGCGCGGGGGATGCCGAAGGTCTGGTCGAAGCCGTCGCTGCCGCACGGGGTGGCCTTGCGCAGGTGGCCGAGGATGGTGTCCCTGACGCGCGGGTGCGCGCTGTCGAGCAGGTAGCGGTAGGTGCGGACGATGTCGTAGGCGCTCAGCGACGCGTAGCCCCAGAAGCCGGGGTGGGTGGCGGGCGGCGGCGCGGTGTCGGACAGGCGCAGCTTGCGCGCCATCCTGGTCACGATCCTGCCCTTGCCGCCCCGGTTCCAGAAAGCGGTGGCGGCGTCGTCGTCGCTCTCCCGCAGCATGACCCTGATCAGGCGGGCGTCGGCGGCGGAGACCGAGGCGCGTCCGTCCAGGAAGTCGATCGCGATCAGGATCTTGATCACCGAGGCGGAGCGGAACGCGCGGTGCGCGTGCCTCGTCGCCACGAGTTTGCCGGCCTTGCGGTCGTAGAGCAGCCATGAGGCGGTGGTGCCGGCGGGCACCTTGGGCGGCTTGGCCGTACGGGATGGGGACGGCGCCGGCGCGGACGAGCCGGGCGCGGCCGGCGTCGCCGACGCCGGTCCCGCAGAGGGGCCCGCGACGCAGCCTGCCGCGAGAGGGACGGCCGCCGCTACGGCGGCCCACGGCTTCATTCGCATCGGACATACCTATCAGAGTCTTGACGACCCACAGAAACGGGACTAAACACAGAGGAAACCAAATGGAAACGGCGGTGAACCAACATCATGTACGCCGAGGAGCGGCAGCAGGAGATCCTGCGCAGGGCGCGTGCGGCGGGCCGCGTCGACGTGGTTTCGCTGGCGGCCGAGCTCGACGTGACCACGGAGACCATCCGCCGTGACCTCACCGCGCTGGAGCGGGCGGGCGTGCTGCGCAGGGTGCACGGGGGCGCCATCCCGGTGGAGAGGCTCGGCTTCGAGCCCGCGCTGGCCACCCGCGACGAGGTGATGACCGCCGAGAAGGAGCGCATCGCCAAGGCGGCGCTCGCGGAGCTGCCCGAGGACGGGTCCGTGATCATCGACGCGGGCACCACCACGGGCCGCCTGGTGGGCGTGCTGCCCGCCGACCGGGAGCTCACCGTGGTGGTGAACTCGCCGCCGCTGGCCACCGTGCTGGCCTCGCGCGCCAATCTGAACGTCATCATGCTGGGTGGCCGGGTGCGCGGCCGGACCCTGGCCACGGTGGACGACTGGGCGTTGCAGCCGCTGGCGCAGCTGCACGTGGACGTGGCGTTCATGGCGACCAACGGCTGCTCGGTGGAGAAGGGCCTGACCACGCCCGACCCCGCGGAGGCTGCGATCAAGCGGGCGATGGTGCGCGCCGCCCAGCGCAGCGTGCTGCTCGCCGACCACACCAAGTTCACCAACACCTACCTGGCCCAGTTCGCGGCGCTGGGCGAGATCGACGTCGTGATCACCGACACGGGGCTGGACCTCGCGCTCGCGGCCGAGCTGTCGGCCGCCGGGCCGGAAGTGGTGCGGGCGTGATCCTCACCCTGACGCTCAACCCGAGCCTGGACCGCACGATCGAGATCGCCTCGCTGGCCAGGGGCGCCGTGATCCGGGCCGCCGCCGCCCGGCTGGACCCCGGCGGCAAGGGCGTGAACGTCTCGCGCGCCCTGCTGGCCAACTCGGTCGCCTCGCGGGCGGTGGTGCCGTTCGGCGGCGACGAGGGCAGGCAGCTCGTGTACCTGCTCCGGCAGGAGGGCCTGGACATGGCGACCGTCCCGGTGGCGGGCCGGACCAGGTCCAACGTCACGCTGGCCGAGCCCGACGGCACTGTCACGAAGATCAACGAGCCGGGCACCGCGCTGTCGCCCGGCGAGCTCGACACCATCGCCGACGCCGTGCTGGCCGAGGCCCACGAGGCCGACTGGGTGGTGGCCTCGGGCAGCCTGCCGCCGGAGGTGCCCGCCGACGTCTACGCCGGACTCTGCCGCCGGTTCGCCGGGGCGGGCATCCACGTGGCGGTCGACACCAGCGGCCCGGCCCTGGCCCGCTCGCTCGGCGCCGGCCCCGCCCTGGTCAAGCCGAACCTGGACGAGCTGTCCGGCGCCACCGGCATGCCGATCCTGTGCGTGGGCGACGTGGTGGAGGCCGCGGCCAAGCTGCGCGCCGCCGGCGCGCGCACCGTGCTGGCCAGCCTCGGCGCCGACGGCGCCGTCCTGGTCGAGGACCAGGGCATCTGGTACGGCGAGGCCACGGTCACCGAGCCGCGCAGCTCGGTCGGCGCGGGGGACGCCATGCTCGCCGGGTTCCTGGCCGGTGGCGCCGGCGGCGAGACGGCCCTGGTGGAGGCCCTCGCCTGGGGCGCCGCGGCGGTCCGCCTGCCCGGCAGCCGGATGCCGGGGCCGGGCGACATCCGGCGCGACGGCGTGCGCGTCGGCAGGCCCGACCCCGCCCGGCCGCTCACCTCGGCCAGCTGGCCGGAACCTCCCGTCCCGGATCCCGTCGCCCCGGGTCCAGGCCCGGATCCAGGCCCGGAACCAGGCCCGCGTCCCATGGGCGCGGGTCCCGCCGGGCCGGCGGGGGCGGGCCCCCACGAGCCGGGCCACCATCCGCCACCCGCGTCCCGCTGACCCCCGGCTGACCCCCGCCTGACCCCCGGCCCCCCACTACAGGAGCCTGCTCACCCCCCGAAATGGAGCACGACCAATGGCCGACACCTACACTCCCCCGGTCCACGGGACCGGCATCAAGGCCACGATCCAGCGGATCGGCGGCTATCTGGCCGGCATGATCATGCCGAACATCGGTGCGTTCATCGCCTGGGGCCTGATCACCGCGCTGTTCATCCCCACCGGCTGGCTGCCGAACGAGACGCTGGCCGCGATGGTGGGCCCGATCATCTCGACCCTGCTGCCCATCCTCATCGCCTACACGGGCGGCCGGATGGTGCACGGTCAGCGCGGGGCCGTGGTGGGCGCCGTCGCCGCCATGGGCGTCGTGGTGGGGGCCGACATCCCGATGTTCCTCGGCGCCATGATCATCGGCCCGCTCGCCGCTCTGGTCATGAAATATGTGGACAGGTTCACGGAGGATCGGACCAAGTCCGGGTTCGAGATGCTGGTGGACAACTTCACCGCGGGCATCGTCGGCGGCGCGATGGCGATCGCGGGCATGCTGGCCATCGGCCCGATCGTCCGCGTGATCACCACGGGGGCCAGTGGCGCGGTCCAGTGGCTGATCGACAACGGCCTGCTGCCCATCGCCTCCGTGCTGATCGAGCCGGCCAAGGTGCTGTTCCTGAACAACGCCATCAACCACGGCGTGTTCGGCCCGATCGGGGTGACCGAGGCGGCGGCTACGGGTAAGTCGATCATGTTCATGCTGGAGTCGAACCCCGGCCCCGGCCTCGGGCTGCTCCTGGCCTACCTGCTCTTCGGCCCGCGCGCGCTGCGCCCCAGCACCCCCGCTGCGATGATCATTCACTTCTTCGGCGGCATCCACGAGATGTACTTCCCGTACGTGCTGATGAAGCCGCGCCTCATCCTGGCCGTCATCGCGGGCGGTGCGGCCGGCGTGTTCACGTTCATGGTCACGGGCTCGGGACTGGTCGCGACGCCGTCGCCGGGCAGCATCTTCGCCTACGCCGCGGTGACGCCGAGAGGCGGCTGGTTCGGCGTGATCGCCGGGATCGTCATCGCCACGGTCGTGTCCTTCGCCGTCGCGGCGATCCTGATGGGCTTCGGCAGGGGCGAGAAGGAGGAGGTCCCGGCCGACGACCCGGCCTCCGGCACCGCACCGGAGCCGGCCGCGGACGCCGAGCACCCCGAGACCACCCGTCCCGAGACCACCCGTCCCGAGACCACCCGTCCCGAGACCACCCGTCCCGAGACAGCCGAGCCGGCACGCGCCGAGGACGCGCCCGGGGAACCGCACGAGTCCCAGCCCCGCACCGTCGCCAAGGAGGCGTGAACCATGGCCAGCATCGACAGCAAGGACATTCACAAGATCATCGTTGCCTGCGACGCGGGGATGGGCAGCAGCGTGATGCTCGCCACCCAGCTCCGCAAGCAGCTCAAGTCGACCGGCGTCACCGTCGAGCACACCCCGGTCAACGACATCCCCGCCGACGCCGACGTGGTGCTCTGCCACGCCGGGCTCGCCGCCAGGGCCAGAGCCTCGGCGCCGGGCAAGGTGCTGGTGCCGTTCCAGATCTTCCTGGGCGACCCGGCGGTGACCAAGCTGATCGCCACGATCAAGAACGGCGGCACCGTAGATGCGTGACGACCTGCTCGACCCGCGCGCCGTGCTGCTGCACGAGAGCGCGGGCAGCCGGGACGAGGCGATCCGGCGATGCGGGCGCGCCCTGCTCGACGTGGGCGCGGTGGCGGAACCGTACGTCGAGGCGATGCTGGAACGCGAGCGTACGATCTCCACCTATGTCGGCGAGGAGGTCGCCATCCCGCACGGCACCGCGGCCTCGAAGGAGGACGTCAAGCGCGACGCGATCTGCGTGGTGCGCTTCCCCGGCGGCGTGGACTGGGACGGCGAGCGGGTCACGCTCTGCGTGGGCATCGCGGCCAGGAACGACGGGCACGTGCCGCTGCTGGCCGCGCTCGCGGAGATCCTGCTCGACCCCGACCGGGCCAGGACGCTGCGCGAGGCCACGGAGATCCGTCAAGTGGTCAAGGAGCTGACATCGTGAAGGTCGCCAGATTCCACGCGCCGGGCGACATCCGGGTGGAGGACGCGCCCGAGCCCGTCGCCGGTCCCGGCGAGCTGAAGATCCGGGTGCGCAACTGCTCGACCTGCGGCACCGACGCGAAGATCTTCAGGTTCGGCCACCATCACATCCGGCCGCCCCGGGTGATGGGCCACGAGATCGCCGGCGAGGTGACCGGCACCGGCGAGCGGGTGCAGGTGATCGCGGCGATCCCGTGCGGGAGGTGTGCGGAGTGCGCCCGGGGACGGCTGACCGTCTGCCCCGACCAGGAGTCGATGGGCTACCACTACGACGGCGGCTTCGCCGAGTACATGATCGTCCCGGCCAAGGTCCTGGCCGTGAACGGGGTCAACACGATCCCGGGCGGGGTGGGCTTCGCCGAGGCGTCGCTGGCCGAGCCGCTCGCGTGCGTGCTCAACGGGCAGGCGCTGGCCCGGGTGGGCACCGGTGACGACGTGGTGGTGATGGGCGCGGGCCCGATCGGCTGCCTGCACGTCCGCCTGGCTCGGGCGCGCGGCGCGGCCCGCGTGTTCCTGGTGGACGTGAACGCCGAACGGCTGGCGATGGCGGCCGAGCTGGTGCGCCCGGACGCCGCGATCGACGCCGACCCGGTGGACCAGGTGCTCAAGCTGACCGGCGGGCGCGGCGCGGACGTGGTCATCACGGCCGCGGCGGCGGGCGCGGCGCAGGAGCAGGCGGTGCTCATGGCGGCCAGGCAGGCCCGCGTCAGTTTCTTCGGCGGCCTGCCCAAGGACGACCCGTTCATCCGGCTGGACTCCAACCTGGTGCACTACCGGGAGCTGACCGTCGTCGGCGCGAACGGCTCCAGCCCCGCGCACAACGCCGAGGCGCTCCGGCTCATCGCGGAGGGCGCCGTGCCGGTCGCCGACCTGATCACCCACCGGCTGCCGCTGTCCCAGGTGCTCGACGGGATCGATCTCGTCAGCCGGGGCGCGGCCATCAAGGTCACGATCGAACCCTGAGGAGGTTTGCGATGCCAGCAAGGACGGTGGCCGTCGCGTCGGCCAGCGGGCTGCACGCCCGCCCTGCCAAGCTCTTCGTCCAGGAGGCGGCGCGGCTGGGGGTGCCGGTGCGGATCCGGGTGGGCGAGAAGTCGGCGCCCGCCAACAGCATGCTGGGCGTGCTGTCTCTGGGCGCGGTCAAGGGGACCGAGGTGACCCTGGAGTCGGACGCGCCCGGCGCGGAGGAGGCGCTGGAGGCCCTGGCGACCCTCCTGGCCCGTGACCTGGACGCGGAAGAGGCCCTCGATGGCTGACCCGGCTCCCGGCACCGCGGCCCCGGGTTTCACCGGTCTGGGCGTCAGCCCGGGCCGGGCCGCCGGCCCGGTGATGACGATGGCCGGGCCGCCGGTGCTGCCCGAGCCACGGCCCGTGCTCGACGCCGAGGCGGAGACCGCGGTGGTGGGCAAGGCGCTGGAGACGGTGGCCGCGGATCTGCGGCGCCGCTCCGCCACGGCGCGGAAGCGCACGTCCGGCGACGGCGGCGCGGCCGAGATCCTCGACGCGCTGGCCATGATGGCCGACGACCCGATGCTGCGCGAGGAGGCCGAGCAGGGGGTGCGGGACGGCCTGGACGCCGCGCACGCCCTGGATTCTGCCTTCACCAGGCACCGGGAGGCGCTCGCGGCGCTCGGCGGCTACCTGGGCGAGCGGGCCGCCGACCTGGACGACCTCAAGCACCGGGCGGTGGCCGGCGCGCTGGGCGTGCCGATGCCCGGCCTGCCCGCGCCGGGACACCCGTACGTGCTGCTGGCCGAGGACCTGTCACCCGCCGACACGGCCGGGCTGGGCGCGGACGTGCTCGCGCTGGTGACGGAGAGGGGCGGCCCGACCAGCCACACGGCGATCCTGGCCCGTGGCCGCGGCCTGCCCGCGGTGGTCGCGTGCGCGGGCATCACGGGGCTGGCGGACGGGACGTACATCTCGGTCGACGGCACGAGCGGCGAGATCGGCGTGGACGTCACCGAGGAGGAGGCGGCGCGCATCCGCGAGCGGGACCGCGAGGAGCGGGCCAGGCTGGCGGCGACCAGCGGTCCCGGCAGGACCGCCGACGGGTATCCGGTCAAGCTGCTGCTCAACATCGGCTCGGCCGCCGACCTGCGGCCCGGCGGGGAGGGCGTGGGACTGTTCCGGACGGAGTTCCTGTTCCTGGACCGCAAGCAGGCGCCGTCGTTCGCCGAGCAGGTCACGGCCTACGCGGAGGTGTTCGGCCAGGCGGCACACGTCGTGGTGCGCACCCTGGACGCGGGCACGGACAAGCCGCTGCCGTTTCTCGGGCTCGCGCCGGAGCACAATCCGGCGCTGGGCATCCGGGGCCTGCGGGTGGACCGTGTGCTGCCGGGCGTGCTGGACACCCAGCTGGACGCGATCGCCGAGGCGGCCCGCCAGACGGGCGCCGAGGCGTGGGTGATGGCCCCGATGGTCACCACCCCCGCCGAGGCCGCCGGCTTCGCCGAGCGGGCCCGCGCCCGGGGAGTCCACCGGGTGGGCGTGATGATCGAGGTCCCGGCGGCCGCCCTGCAGGCGGACCGCATCCTGGAGTACGTGGACTTCCTCAGCATCGGCACCAACGACCTCAGCCAGTACACCTTCGCCGCCGACAGGCAGCACGCCGCCCTCGCCGACCTGCTCGACCCGGCGCAGCCCGCCCTGCTGCGGCTCGTCGGCGCCTGCGCGGAGGCGGGCCGGGCGGCCGGCAAGCCGGTCGGGGTGTGCGGGGAGGCGGCGGGTGATCCGGTGCTCGCGCCGGTGCTGGCCGGGCTCGGCGTGACGAGCCTGTCGATGGCCCCGGTGTGCGTCCCCGCCGTCCGCGACGCCCTGTCCCGGCACACCCTTGAGGAGTGCCGGGAGCGGGCGCGCGCGGCCACCGCCTGA
>NZ_JBAHWD010000058.1:0-32050 GCF_037044575.1 Nonomuraea sp. LPB2021202275-12-8
TGGCTGTGGGCAAACTCCGATGCAGCCGGGACTGCTGTCCTCCACGGTGAGGCGGCGTGAACAAGGGGGTGTTCACCCCTCGCGCGATCGCGGGCACCGAATCACCCTCCGCATCACCGAGTCCCTCCGCCTGGACCTGGTCACAGCTGACGATCGACGCCGAGCTCGAAGTCTCGGCCACCGTTGCGGACGACTTGCCGAGGACAGCATCGACGCCCAGCAGCGTGTCGCTACCGCATTCAGGACGCGAGCTCCGCTGCCCGGAACCGGCCGCACTCGTCAGCACGCCCACTCCTTCGCCATCGTCCTCGCCCAACACGAGGACAGGACCTTCCGACCGGCTCACAGCGGTGGAAGGCCATTTCAACCGCCAGGCGTTCGGCCACGCGAGTCCCCGCTCGTTCACGACGGTGCCCCTCACAACCGAACGATCAGCACGCGTCGTCACCGCATCACGGACTTTGGAGGAGATTCAATTATCACCGGCATAACCACCCGCAGGTTTGCCAAGCCGGGATGACGCGCTCCTGTCGGCCAACTCCCATGCAGGCGTTCCCGCACAGCGATAACAGCCGAGTGTAATCATCCTGTACGGCAATAACGCGAGCACGTACGGTGGAATTCGCCGAAGAGCAAACAAGTGCCCGGTCTAAGGGCCGAAGTGTCCTGCAAATGACCGTCCGCCATCAGTTGCCCCGGCGCCTATTGATAGGTGACCATGGTGGCGCGGGTTAACACCTCGGCATCGATCTGGCCGAGGGCTGGGATCACCTGCAACAGTCGTAGTCCTGTCGGCTGCATCAGGGCGATCACATCTGAATCCAGGTAGCGTCCAGTCCGTCAACTTTTCAAGGAGAATGGTATGAAACCATCGGTATGGCGCGTATTGGCTATTGCGTCCGCAAGCCTCATCGCGACTGGAGTTGTCGTCACCTCCGCGCCGACCGCGCAGGCCGCGCAAGCGCTCCCGCCCGTTCAGATCGGCCGGGTGATAAAGCTCAGCCCTCACTCGACGGTCAATGACCATGCCGCGCTTCCCGCGAGCGGCCCTTATCGCATCAAGCTGGCTCCCGGAACTTACACCTGGAAGCTGCACATTCCCAATCGTCCTTACCAGACCACGATCCGGCTGACCGCTCCCGCCGGCACCTGGTACAGCTGGCGCTGCTACCTGCACGGCCTCGGGGCCAGTTATCCCGATGTCAACTACAAGAGCAACTGCATCCTCAATCCTGACGCCCCCGGTTACCCGACCTTCTCCCTGCCCTCTGTCGACGGCACTTACATCAAATCCGCTCTTTCTGGAGACTCCTCCTGGACGAGCACGCTGGTTCCGCAGTTCTAAAGCCGTGGGCCGGACGGTGCGGCTGTCCGGCCCACATGCAAGCTCTGCCCGTGCATTTCCGGGCGATGGCAGACAGTGACGGAACGCAGGTCGGACCGGCGGGACACCTGGCCGCCACGGATGAATGAGCCGGACACCGCCCGCAGCCCGGGTGTTCGGAAAGTGCTAGTGGCCCGTCATGCAACCTTGGCCGGGTAACTGCTCCAGCTTCGGATGGGTGAGCTGGCGGCGAAGCTAGTCTTCGATCTGGCGGTCGACGTCGGGCTCGGGCATGCTGACGGTGGTCATCTGGCTCCTTGAACGACCTGTGGGGGGATGGCCGTCGTCGGGCCGGCGTGACGGTCAGAACTGTGACGGTGCCTTGTAGCGGCAAGGCCCCTATCGGGACACGTCTGCCGGCTCGACGCCAGCAAGCACCGCCCGGAGCAAGGACCGGCAGATCAATCCAAAGGCAGCAAGGCCAGTTAGACCACGGGCCAGGACCTCGTCCGGACGGCACAAGACGATCCTCACAGTTGGACCAGATCTGGGTCCAGATCTGGCGCCGACCGTCGGCGTTCACGCCGGTGGCCACCAGGCAGTGCACGTTGCCGATCCGCCCGCCCTCACGCACGTTCTGTGTCAGCGCGTCCAACCATACGAACGTGTACGGGCCGGCGTCCAGTGCCCGGGTCCGGAACGCCTCGACCTGCTCATCCAGCGTCTTGGCCATCTGCGAGACCTGGCTCTTGGAGATGTTCTTGATGCCCAGTTGCTCGACCAGTTTGTCCACTCGACGAGTCGACACCCCCCAGCAGATAGCTGGTAGCGACCACACTGATGAGCGCCTGCTCGGCCCGGCGGCCCCGTTCCAGCCGCCAGTCGGGGAAGTACGATCAGCTCGCACTCCAGCGAGGCGAAGAAGCTCTCGGTGATCGCGTTATCGAAGCACGTGCCGGTGCGGCCGGTGGAGAGGCGCACGCCGGCCTGCGCACACCGCTAGCCGAACGCGATCGACGTATATTGACCGCCCTTGTCGCTGTGATGGATCACCTCCGCGTCAGGGCGACGCTGACCAATCGCCATCGCCAGGGCGTCGGTGACCAGCTCGGTGCGCATGTTGGTTCCAACAGGAAGTGGTGGCCCCACCTACAAGCCAGGTTTGGCCCCACTTAACGATCCTCGAGGCCTAGATCGTCAATGAGGTTTGGCCCCACCTCTCCCGGCCAGAAGGCCTTCGCGGTCACACATCAGCTGATCAGGAGCCCCTCAGCCGGTGAGTTCGCCGATGGATGGCCGGGATTCTTCAGCGCGTTCGGCTGGTCTAAGAGTGCAGCTCACGCTGTGATCACGGACGGGGTGGCGTGGCGGTGGCTGGTCCGTACGACTTCACGCTGCCGGCGATCGCCGCCATGATCGCCGTCAGGGCGCAGAATATGGTCGCCAGCCCTGCGGCGATGCCGTTGATCTTGTCGAAGCCGAAGAGGAACTTGAGCTGAGTACCGAAGGGCGTGCCATGCAGTAGCGGCGCCAACACGAGGTTCGCCACGACGAAAAGCACGCAAAGCGCGCACAGGGTCCACGCGCCGGGAATCCTGCGGGCGAACGTGAACCCCGCTGCGACCAGCAGTAACCCGGCGCCGATTACGCCGCCGAGCACGTTCTGCAACACCAGGCTGGACCAGTCATCATGCCTGATGGCGTAGAGGGCGTCGTTAAGCGCGAACCAGACGAGCATGCCGACGGTGATCAGCGCCAGGATGCCAGCGATCACCGCCGCCGCGGCGTTTGCCCTCGGCCTGGGCGGCGCCGCCAACGGGCTCGGCCCGCCACCCCACGGCGCGGGTCCGCCAGCCATCGGCGGCTGACCATACTGAGGAAACCCGGGCTGCGGTGGATCCGGCTGCATCCGCACTCCTCGCGCGTTTCGGCGACACGAATCTGCCGCCCATCATGGTCCGCGATCATCATAGCGAAGGGTGGCCGTACCCCGGCGGCCTATAACGAGGTGTTCGTCGAGGGGTCCCTGGCGCCGAGGCTGTCAGTTGTTGTTCTGGTTCCTGCTCTGGGCCAGCCGGTGAGACTCGGTGCCGGTCTCTAGGATGGTGGCGTTGTAGGTGAGCCGGTCGACGATCGCGGCGCAGAGGCGTGGTTCGGCGAAAGTCTTGGTCCAGCCGCCGAACCCTTCATTCGAGGCGATCGCGACACTTGCGGTCTCCTCCCGCTCGGTCAGAAGCTGAAAGAGCAGGTCAGCGCCGCGTTTGTCGAATTTCATGTAGCCCAGCTCACCGATGCACAAAAGGTCGTAGCGTCCGTAGCGGGCAATGGTCTTGTTGAGGATGAGCTCGTCGGCGGCCTCGACGAGCTCGTTGGCGAGCTTGCTCGCCAGGACGTATTTGACCCTGAACTCGGCCATGGCGGCCTCGGTGCCGAGCGCGATGAGCAGATGACTCTTGCCAGTGCCGGAGTCGCCGATGAGGCAGAGCGGGTGGCCTTGGCAGACCCATTCGCATTTGGCGAGGGTGTGAACGACCGCGGCGGGGACATTGGGGTTGGCCTCGAAGTCGAAGTCGGAGAGCCACCTCTGGCGGGAGCCCGGCGGCCTTGATCCGCCGCTCTGAGCGGCGGCGCTGCCGGTCCTCACATTCAGCCATCAGGAGTTCGGCGAGGAAGCCGCGGTAGGTGAGCTGCTCTCGCTCAGCAGCGTCCGCGGTGGGGATGAACTGGGCGCGCAGGGTAGGCAGCCGCAGCATGCGACAGGCTTGGTCGATGGCGGCCTCGGCGGCGGCTCGGTCATCCCGCGCTGGTGGGCGAAGCGGTATTGCTCGGTGCTCACGGCGGATCTCCTCGGCTGGGTGGGCGGTTGCGACGCAGCAGTTGGTCGTAGGCGGCCACCGAGGGCAGCGGCCTGGTGTCTTCGGGCAGGTTCTCGATCCTTTTCTGGGTGAGGGAGACGATGTTGTCGGCCAGCTCGACCGGGTGGCCGACGGGTCGGCCGGGGCAGGCTGGCTGTCGGCCTGTGCGGCGTTGCGTGCCTCGATCGCGACCACGTCCGCGGTGAGCGCTCCGACTCGCAGTGCGGCGGCGATCCCGGCCACGATGTGGTCGTGGGCCATGCTGCGGTGCAGCAGCAGCACCTCGATCAGCTCCCGGGTGCCGGTGGCGTCCCCGTGGGCCTTGCGGACCGCGGCCCACCAGGCGTCGTGCACCGGGGTGAACTTTCCCGCCGCGCGGGCCTGCTCGAGCGCGGTGGAGCCGGGCAGGGCGCCGGGTTTGCGGATCAGGACCTCCAGGTAGTGGTCGAGGTCGAGGCGCGTGCCGTTCTTGGCGACGAGCCGCTCGTGCCGGGCGACCTCTTTGCGATCGTGGAACACCACGAGCTCGGAGGAGTGCAGCAGCACTCTGACCTGTCGGCCGATCAGCGCGGCCGGCACCGAGTACCGGTTGGTGCGAACGCAGATCTGAGCTCGCCGATCCACCCGCGGGTGAAAGACACGGCCGGTCTCGAACGGCTCGGCCGGCAGCGGCTGAAGCAGTGGCTTTTCCAGCGCGCAATGTTCAGCGACCGTATGCGGGCGGGCGCCGATCCGGCGCTGGTCATCCTGATGATCCCACCGCTCGATCGCGTCGTTGAGCTCGCGAATCGACGCGACCTTCGGCACCGGGACCAGGTGATTGCGGCGGAACCGGCCCACGTCGCCCTCGACTCCGCCCTTCTCGTGAGCACCCTCCTGGCCACGGCGGCAGTAGAAGGTGTCCAGGCCGTTGTGGGACTTGAAAACGAGCCAGCGCGAATGGTGGCCAGTACGCGCCGGAACTGGGGGCTGTCGCCGTACTGGCCCGGTGTCAGGACCAGCGACACCACCCGGCAGCGGCCGTCGGCAGACTACGACGCGGTCCTGGCGCGCTGCCCGAGCCGCCAGTTACTCGACCGGATCTCCGACAAATGGGTGACGCTGATCCTTGCGGCTCTCGGCAGCGACCGTGTCGACGAGCCGCGAGCGATGCGCTACTCGGAGTTGGCCCGCCGGCTGGCCGGGGTCAATCCAGACGCTGCGCTCCCTCGAGCGTGACTGTCTGGTCACCCGCACTGTGACGGCGACCGTGCCGGTCACCGTCACATACGAGCTGACCGACCTGGGTCTCTCGCTCCACCATCTGATGCACAGCATCAAGGATTGGGCCGAGGCGCACATGGACGAGGTGCTTGCCAATCGCGAGGAGTATGACATCCGCGTCACCCGAACGCTGACCATCAGCGCAGCGGAGGCCCTCACATCAACCTCTGCTGGATCCTCACCAGGCCATCGGCGAACGCCGCAGGTCCGCTCAGCCCGCCACATTCGGCGTGATGCCGAGCTGGCCCGTGATGGTGGCGGTGTCGAAATAGATCCGCTCGCAGATGATCTTGTCGTCCTCGGAGCCGTCGAAGAAGAAGAACGCCACCATCGGGCAGCGGAAGCTCCGCCCCGTGGGCGGAGCGCCGTACAACTCGCCCAAATGGGTACCGAGCAGGTCAAACTCCGCAATCACCGCAGTGTCTGAGTGGTGCAGACGGACATTGTCGTGACGCTGGTCCGGGAAGGCCGCCCTCGACCTGTGGTAGTAGCCCAGCACCTGTTCCTCGCCGTCGAAGACCTCGCCGGTGGGGATGAGCTCGTAGCGAGGGTGCCCCATCGTCGTCATCGTGACGTCGAACTCCTGGGCGGCCTCGGACTCGAAGTGGGCTCGGACGAGCGCCTCGCGCGCCTCGCGCACGGTTGACGACGTGGTCACCATCGAACTCTCCAATAAAACTCGATACAGGGATGCACTTCATGCAATCGCGTATGAATGCTGAGGGGTATTGATTGGGGAGGCGGGCATGTCAACTCCGAAACGGTTCTCCAACAGATCCGCCGCCCGCCGCGGGCCGAGATATGGGCGGCGCCGTAGCCGGGCGCCGCACAGGCTGTCGGCCTCGGCCGACAGCAAGGTCTCGGCCATGGTCTTCATCATGGATCGCAACAGATCCGGGTCGCCGGTCTCGATCTGTTTCGCCAGCCATTGCGCGGGCGTCACGCCTGTGACAAGGCCAAACTCGTACACCCAGTCCCGTGGACGCAACCGCAGTACCGCCCCGTTCTCCTGTACGCGTTCGTAAACAACGCCGGTCTGATGATCGGCCCGGCTCCGCCAGAGGAGCCCAACCTTTCACTCTCTTGGTCAACGCGAGAAAAGTAACCCTTTCGCTCCTGTGGCAACCAGGACAGCGAGCGGCCATTTCGAGGGCACTCGAACTCTCATGCTGCGTACATGAAACGAATGCGTAGAGTCTCAGGCTCGTGACCGATGGCTTCCGCCTGGCCAAGGGGTACGCGCACACGACCGCGCGAGACCTGGCCGCGGCGTCGGGGGCGAACCAGGCGTCGATCAACCACCACTTTCGGGTCCAAGGAGCAGCCGCTCACACTGGCCCTGCGCCATTCACCAGCGGGGAAGATAGCGGAGTCCGCGGCGGTTGGCAGTCACGTGGACGAGGTCGACGTGGTGGTGATCGGAGCTGGACAGGCAGGCCTGTCCAGCGCCTACTTCCTGCGCAGGTTCGGTTACGAGCCGCTGGTGCTGGACGCCGCGGACGGGCCCGGCGGGGCCTGGCGGCACCGGTCGCCGACGCTGACCATGGACAAGGTGCACGGCATCTTCGACCTGCCGGGCGTCAGGCAGGAGCCGGATGCCGGGGACAGCAGGCCCGCCGCCGTGGCCGTGCCCGCCTACTACGGCGACTACGAGCGGCGACTGGCCCTGCCGGTGCTGCGCCCCGTCGGCGTCACGACTGTCACGCGGGCCGGCGGGCGGCTGGCGGTGACGGCGACCGCGGGGGAATGGGCGGCACGTGCCGTCGTCAACGCCACCGGCACCTGGACCCGCCCCTACTGGCCGTACTATCCGGGCGTGCCCGGCTTCCGCGGCAGGCAGCTCCACTATGCCTCCTACCGGGGGCCGGCGGAGTTCGCCGGGCGGCGCGTGGTCGTGGTGGGCGGCGGTCACTCCGCCGCGCACGTGCTGTCCGAGGTCGCCGGCGTGGCCGCGAGCACGCTCTGGGTGACCCGGCGGCCGCCCGAGTTCCGCGACGACTTCGGCGAGGAGTCCAGGCGCGAGGCGGTCGCCCTGGTCGAGGAGCGCGTACGCGCCGGGCTGGTGCCGCAGAGCGTGGTCAGCGTCACCGGGCTCGGCCAGACCCCCGTGGTGCTCGCGGCGCTGGCGAAGGGGGCGATGGAGCGTCTGCCGATGTTCGAGCGCATCACCCCGTACGGCGTGAGCTGGGCGGACGGGCGCGGCTACGAGGCCGACACGATCGTCTGGGCGACCGGTTTCCGGTCCGCCCTCGACCACCTGGCGCCGTTGCGCCTGCGCGAGCCCGATGGCGGCATCAAGGTCGACGGCACCCAGGCGGTCAAGGAGCCGCGCCTGCAACTCGTCGGCTACGGCCCCTCGGCCAGCACGATCGGAGCCAACCGGGCCGGCCGCACCGCCGCCCGGAACGTTCGCCTGCTCCTCACCGGCTCAGCCGCGTCCGCGGTGGCCTGAAGAAGGCGCGCCTACTATAGGTAGTAGGAAAAATACCGATTGTGTAAGACCGCGGTCACCGTGGCGAGAAGTGTCGACACGGGCTGTGACGGTGGGCTAGCGTCCCCGGGAGAAGGATCTTTCTCCCGGTTGGAGGTTCCCGCGATGGAGGTGCCCGGCTACACCGAGATCCGGGAGCTCGGACACGGCGGCACCGGGCACGTGATGCTGGCCGTGCGTGACTCCGATGGGCTGTCCGTCGCGATCAAGCACTTATCGGTGCGATTACGCGAGGACGGCGCCTTCGTCGAGCGGCTCCGTGCCGAAGCCGCGGTGATCCGCGAGCTCGACAGCCCGCACACCGCCCGCCTGCTGGACTACGTCGAGGACTCCGGCGACGCCGTCATCGTGATGGAGCTGGTCGACGGTATCCCGCTCCGCCGCCTGCTCCAGCACGAGGGCGGCACGGGCCCGCTGGCCGCGCTGGCCGTGCTGAAGGGGGCGCTGCTCGGGCTCGCCGAGGCGCACCGGCACGGCATCGTGCACCGCGACTTCAAGCCCGAGAATGTGATCATCACCGAGGACGGCGGCAGCAAGCTGGTCGACTTCGGCCTCGCCGCCCACTCGGGCGACGAGGCGCCGCTGATCGGCACCCCCTCCTACATGGCGCCCGAGCAGTGGGAGGGCGCCCCGGCCGGTCCGGCGGCCGACGTCTACGCCGCGGCCGTGGTGTTCTACGAGTGCCTCACGGGACACCGGCCGTTCGCCGGCGACAACATCGCGGCCCTGGCCTACCAGCACCAGCACGCGGCGCCCGCGCTGGACGGCATCGACGGGCCGGTCAGGGGGCTGGTCCGGCACGGTCTGGCCAAGGACCCCGCCGACAGGCCGGAGTCGGCCGAGGCGTTCCTGGCCGAGCTGGAGCGGACCGCCGGGGAGGCCTACGGGAGGCGCTGGGAGGTGCGCGGCCGCTCGATGCTGGGCGCGCTGACCGTGCCGTTCCTCATGATGCGGCCGCTCGCGCAGCCCGCTCCCGACAGCGGCACGACCCTGTTCCAGAGCACGTTCGCGCCGGCCACCAAGATCGCCGTGACCGGCGGGCTGGTGCTGGCGACCGCGGCGGCCGTGGTCTCGGTGTTCCTGATCTGGAACGAGACCCCGCAGCCGGACCGTACCGCGTTCCCGCCCGCGACGCAGGTTCCGGCGACCTCGCGGGCGCCGACCCCGGACGCCGCCGTGTCCACGCCGCCGCCTCCCTCCGAGTCCGGTACGGCCACCCCGCCCCTGTCCTTGACCGGTGCGCCCACCGGCGGCCCCGACCCCGTCACCAGCGCGGAGACGACGCGCGAGCCCACCGCGGTGCCCACGCGGGAGCCCACCCGGCCGCCCGGCACCGGCGAGCCCACACCGGGCCGCGAGCCCACCCGGACGACGAGGCCGACCAGGTCCGACCCGCCGCGCGAGCCCACGACCGCCCCGCCCACGAGGGCGACCCCCACCGAATCGGAACCGCCCGGCCCCGCCCCGACCACGGCCCCGCCGCCGGCCGAGACCAAGAGGCCGCTCGTCTCGCTGTCCATCAGGGTGTCGCTCGGCGTGCCGTTGCTCGGCGGCAGAGGCGACGGCCTCCTGGACGCCGACGTCGGGCTCGGAGTCGGCTCCAGCCTGCTGGGCCTGGTGGCCGTGCCCGGCTCGGTGCTGCTCGGACGCCACCTGGTGGTACGCCGGACGAGACGCCCCCGCGAACTGGAGACCGGAGATCGGCCACCAGGCAATGCGACGAGATAGACGATAAATCGTCCAATTGCATGCCAAGAGGTGAGATCCCCTACTATCTTGCCTCGATAGAGGGCGTCCCCGGCCTGAGTTTCTTCCTGACCGGATCCCGCCCTACGGGCATGGGCAAAGGAGGAGCGTGGCGGTTGCGTCCTCCGCCGACCGGCGGCGCGGCCCCCTCCGAGCTCGCACCACGGCCCCCGTCAGGGTGCTCGCGTCCGGGCTCGCTGTGGCGCTCCTGCTGGTCGTGCCGGTCACAGCAGGGCATGCGGACCCCAAGCCCACGGTCAAGCAACTCGAGAAGGAGCTGGCCGATCTCCAGAAGGAGTCGGACAAGCTGATCGAGGACTACTATCACGGCCGCCGCGAACAGCAGAAGGCGGAGAAGGCCGAAAAGGCCGCCCGCGAGAAGCTGGACGCCGCTCAGAAGGTCTACGACCGGGAGTCGACCGAACTCAGAGCCCTCGCCATCGCCGAGTACACCGGCGGCCGGCCCAACCAGCTCACCCTCGTCGCGGGCACCGAGGAGCCCACCTCGCTGATGAGCAGGCTGGCGCTCACCGAGTTCCTCGTCTCCCAGCAGGAGGCCAGGCTGAGCGGTTTCGCACAGGTCAGGGACGGCCACAAGCAGGCACAGCAGGAGGCGGCCGCCCGCGCCGAGGAGCTCGACGCCACCGCCGACGACCTCGACGGGCGCAGGAAGAAGGCCGAGAAGCTGATCGAGAAGATCAGGGACAAGATCGACCAGCTGCACAAGGCCCCGGGACGCCGCTCCGACGGCACCTTCCTGCCCCAGCTCCCCGGCGGTTCCGACAACATCACCCCCCGGATGCGCCTGGTCAAGACGCTCATCGAGAAGCGCTTCGACGTCCCGTACGGGATCGGCTGCTACCGCGCCATCCAGGACGGCGGCCAGCACCCGCTGGGCCGGGCCTGCGACTTCATGCTCAGCCGGGGCGGCGCGATGCCGTCAGCGGCCGAGATCGAGCGCGGCAACGAGATCGCCGAGTGGGCGATCAAGAACGCCAAGCGGCTGGGCATCATGTACATCATCTACAGGCAGCGGATCTGGCATGTCAGCAGCGGCGCCTGGCGTGTGATGACCGACCGCGGCGGCACCACCGCCAACCACTACGACCACCCGCACATCTCGGTCTACTGAGCGGCGCCTACGTGCCCGCGGCGTTGTCGATGAGGTCGGCGACCTTCGCCGGGTGGGAGATCATCACCACGTGTGACGCTCCCTTGACCTCGACGGTCTCCTTCGCGCCGGCCCGCTTGGCCATGAAGGAGTGGGCTGCCGGCGGGATGTTCCTGTCGCGTTCGCCGAAGACGAACCAGGACGGGATCGTCTTCCACGCGGGTGCGCCCGACGGCTCGTTGAGCGCTGCTTCGGTGACCGGGCGCTGCGTGGCGGCCATCACCTTCGCCTGGCCTGCCGGGACGTCCGCGGCGAACTGGGCCGGGAACCTGTTCTGGCTGATGTAGAGATCCTTGCCGCCGCTCGGCAGCGAGACCGGCGGCGCGAGGGTGGGAGCCAGCGTGCTTCCCGGGAAGCGCCCGGTCAGGGCGATCGCGCTCTCTCCCGTCTCGGGGGCGAACGCGGCGACGTAGACCAGCGCCTTGACGTTCCTGTTGCCGTCGGCGGCGTTGGTGATCACCGAGCCGCCGTAGGAGTGACCGCCGAGCACGATGGGGCCCTTGATGCTTTTGAGGACACCGGCCACGTAGCCCGCGTCGCTCTTCACGCCGCGCAGCGGATTGGCCACGGCGACCACCGGATAACCCTCGGCCAGCAATCTGGAGACGACTCCGTCCCAGCTGGACGACTCGGCGAAGGCGCCGTGGACCAGCACGACGGTCGGCTTGGCCGCCCCGGCGCCCGCCGGGGCCGGCGTCGCAGCCGTGGCGAGCGGGATGATGAGGGCCATCGACATCAGGCCGATGGGGAACCTGTCGAGGTGGGGCATCGCTTCTCCTTTCAGGGGTCACCTCCCGCTATACAGAATCCACGGTCATCGAGAGGTCAATGGGATCAGCCGGCCGCGCTCGCCGTACTTTGCCGAGGCCAGACTGAGGGCCGACGTTCGCCTCGCTACGCTGGGACGAAGCCGCGAAACAAACGATCAACGAGCGGCTCGGGCGGGACGACTTCACCTTCGGCCAGTTCGGCGAGAACTTCACCGTCGAGGGGCTGCCGGACGACGAGGTGTGCATCGGGGACCGCTACCGGATCGGCGAGCCACGTTCGAGGTCACCCAGCCGCGCGTCACCTGCTACCGGGTGGGCGAGCGCTCCGCCCGCGACGTGTGGTGGCTGTACGGTGCCCGCGACGGCACGGAGCACCCTTTCGCGCGGGAGAGCAGCACCCTGCTGGCCCGGCTCCGCACGCGCACGAGCACGTCTGCGGGCCTGCTGTCCGGACGCGTCGGCTACGCCCCCGAGCCGGTCGACGCCCCGGCTGAGGGCAACATCCTGATCTGCTGCTCCCAGCCGCCAAACGAGCTCGTCCTGGACCTGTGACCTGCGGACGGGATCGGCTGGTCCTGGGCCGGGGCGTTGAGGTGCAGCGGCTGTGGTGAGCCCCCGCCGAGCCCGCCGGGGAGGTGGAGATCTTTTTCCGGCGGAGACCTGAAATGAAAGTGGATTGCAAGAAGAGGGCCGTCATAATCGGGACATGCCGCCGATTACGGAGCGCAGAGCGGGAGACCCCGCCGCACTCGGAGGTTACGACATCCGAGGCAGGCTGGGCGAAGGAGGTCAGGGCGTCGTCTACCTGGGCGCCGACGACGACGGCGGGCAGGTGGCGGTCAAGTGGCTGCGCCCGCACCTGGCCGGCGACACGGTGGCGGCCCAGCGCTTCGCCCGGGAGGCGGCGGTGGCGCAGCGGGTCGCGCCGTTCTGCACGGCGAAGGTGCTGGCCACCGGCGTGCACGAGGACCGGCCGTTCATCGTCAGCGAGTACGTCGACGGCCCGTCGCTCCAGCAGGTGGTGGAGCAGGACGGGCCCCGGGCGGGCTCGGGACTGCACCGGCTGGCGATCGGCACGGTGACCGCGCTGGCCGCCATCCATCAGGCGGGGATCGTGCACCGCGACTTCAGCCCGAGCAACGTGCTGCTCGGCGGCGAGGGGCCGCGGGTCATCGACTTCGGCATCGCCAGGGCGCTCGACGCCACCTCCACGATCAGCTCCATGCCGGTGGGCACCCCCGCCTTCATGGCTCCCGAGCAGATCCTGGCCCGGCCGGCGGGGCCCGCGGCGGACATGTTCGCCTGGGCGGGCACCATCGTGTTCGCGGCGAGCGGGATCGGCCCGTTCGCGGCCGAGTCGGTGCCCGCGATCATCCAGCGGGTGCTCTACGACGAGCCGGACCTGACCCGGCTGACCGGGCCGCTGCGCGACCTGGTGGCCGCCTGCCTGTCCAAGGACCCGGCCCGCCGCCCGACCGCCGAGCGAGTGATCCTCCGCCTGTTGGAGCACCCGACGTCCAACCCGCAGGCGCTCGAACAGGCCGCCGCCCTGGTCAGCGGCCGGTCGCCGCTGGGGCCGCCGCCGTCACCACCTCCGGTCCAGCAGCACCCGTCAGGCGGGCCTCCCCACGGTCAGCCCTTACCGGCTCAGCCGTTCGCGGCACCGTCGCCCTCCGGGCCGCAGCCGTACCACCCCTCGCCGGCTCAGCCGCCCTACGCGCAGGCGCCGGCTCAGCCGTACCCGGCGCAGCCGCCCTCGGACGCGCCGCCCACCGTCCGCTACCCCCATGCGCGGCAGTCGGGACCCCAGCCGTCCCCCTGGCAGCAGACGCCGAGCGGGCAACCCCCCGTGCGGTACGGCCCGCCAGGTGGACCAGGCCGCCCGGCAGGCAAGAGCACGAAGGGGTGGGTGATCGCAGTGGTCGCCGCCGGGCTGGCGCTGGTCGCGACGGTCGCCGTCGTCGTGGTCGCGGTGCGGAACATGACGGGCGGCAGCGCGCCGCCCGTCGCCAAGGCGAGCACCGCCCCGGCGACGCCCACGCCCACGCCGGTGCCCACGGCGAACCTGGTCACCTCGGCGCTGCCCGGCACGAGCGCCACCATCTACGAACATCCGGCGGACCCCGTCAGACTCACCACGTACACGGTGTACGACTCCGGAACGAAGGAGTGGATGTACTACGCCCGCGACTCCCTCAGCGGCGGTTTCCAGAAATATCCGGACCAGTGGGAGAGCATCCTGTCGCCCGACGGCCGCTACCTGGCCCAGCGCGGCAAGAAGTACATCGACGGCCACGACAGCGTCAAGATCACCGACAAGGTGACCGGCCAGGCCTCCACCGTCAGGGTCGTGCGGCAGCCGCTGAGCGCCTACATCCAGGCCTGGTCACGCGACAGCCGCCGCCTGCTGCTCAACGTAGGCAACCCGGTCAAGGAGACCTGGCAGTCGACCGGGTTCGCCATCGTGGACGTGACCACGCGGACCGCCTCGGTGGCCTCGCTCAGGGAAAGCTCGCTGCGCGGCATCCGCTACGGGTTCGACCCCGCCGGCACCGGCGTGGTGGCCCTGGCCAACGACACCAGGCAGCAGGCGCTGCGCTTCTTCGACGAGGCAGGCGCGCGCCTGCGCCACATCCCCAACGTGGGCGCGGGCATAGCGGACTACATGTTCTCGCCGTCGGGCGAGAAGTTCGTCACGAACTGCCCAGGTCTAGCCGCCGGCACCAACTGCGTGTACGACGCGTGGTCCGGATCGGAGCTCAGGCGTTTCGAGTCCGGCTGCAACAACCTGGCCACCTGGTACGACGACGACCACGTGGTCTGCTGGATCCGGCCGGACGCCGCCGGTGAGAGGCAGCAGGTCCAGGTGGTGGACTTCACCGGCCGGCCCGTCCGCATGCTGGCCGACGTGCCCACGGGAGCGACGAACACGAGCATGATCTACACCTACACCCGCCGCAACTAGCCGCCCGCTCCGAAGCTCACCGCTCCTGGTCCGGGCGCAGCCGTGCGACGGCCTCCTCGGTGACCTCGGCGATCCCCTCGAAGTCGGTGGACCGGCTGACCTCGGCCCACCGCTCCGCCTCGGCGGCGCGCGAGCGGGACGCCTGCTCGGCCATGCGGACCGCGTCCGAACCGAGCAGCAGCCGCAGCGGCGGCTCGTCCAGATCGGCGATCCTCACCAGCACCTGGGCCGCGCGGGCCGGGTCGCCCGGCTGCGATCCGTCGGCCTCGCGGCGGTACGCGTGGACCACCCCCACCGTCTGCTCGTAGTCCGCCCCGACGGGCTGGATCCGCATCGAGGACCCGCCCCAGTCGGTACGGAACCCGCCGGGTTCGATGATGACGACCTTGACGCCCAGCGGACGCATCTCGGCCGCCAGGACCTCCGAGAAGCCCTCGACGGCGAACTTGGCAGCCTGGTAGGCGGCGAGCCCGGGCGTGCCGCCGACCCGCCCGCCGATCGAGCTGATCTGCATGACGAGCCCCGACCGCTGCCCGCGGAGCACCGGGAGGGCGGCCTTGGTGACGTTCACGACGCCGAACAGGTTGGTCTCGATCTGCGCGCGGAAGTCGTCGTCGGGCGTCTCCTCGATCGGCCCGGAGTCGGCGTAGCCGGCGTTGTTGACCAGCACGTCCAGCGAGCCGAACGCCTCCACCGCCGTGCTCACCGCCGCACGCGCGGCCGCCGGGTCGGTGACGTCCAGGCGTACGGCGCGCACGCTGTCGCCGTGCGCCTGGACGAGGTCGTCCAGTTGCTCGGGCCGGCGCGCGGTCGCCACCAGGCGGTCGCCGCGTTCGAGCACCGCCCGCGCGAGTTCGTGCCCGAGCCCTCGCGAGCTGCCGGTGATGAGCCAGGTCTTCATCGAACTGCCCTTCCATGCTGGTAGAAGCCGGATGGACCGTTCCATACCCGCAGATGTGACCACCATCGACGGGAAGGCGCGAGCTGGGCTAGCGCACCCGCCCGCGAGGCCGCAACCGGGTGCCCGGCAGCACGGGGGCGGGCAGCGGCTCGCCGTCGAAGCCCTTGACGGTGCCGAACCCCTCGCCCTCCATCCACTCCTTGCGGAAGGCGACGATCTCGTCGTGGCCGCGGCCGACGAAGTTCCACCACATCACGATCTCCTCGCCGAACGGCTCGCCGCCGATGAGCAGCAGCCGCCCGTGACCGCTGACGCGCACGCTCTCGCGGCCGGGCGGCAGATAGAGCAGCGGTCCGGCCCGCAGCGGCTCCACGGCGCCGTCGAGCAGCAGCAGCCCGTGCTCGAAGGCCGGATCCAGCGGCAGCTCGGCCTGCCCGTCGACCGTCACCTCCGCGCCCACGAGCGGGCTGTGCACGGTGGCGGGCGAGGTCACCCCGCCCAGCGAGCCCATGATCACGGTGGTGGTGAAGCCGGCCCCGGCGTGCACCGGCAGCGACGCGTGATGCTCGAACGCGGGGCCCACGTGGCGGTGCTCGCCGGGCAGCGCGACCCAGAGCTGCACTCCGTGCAGCAGCTCGGGCGACGACTCCTCGGAATGCGAGATGCCGCGCCCGGCGGTCATCAGGTTGAGCTGCCCGGGCCGTACCTCCTGCAGGCTGCCGAGGCTGTCACGATGCAGCACCCGGCCGGCGAGCAGCCAGCTCACCGTCTGCAGCCCGGTGTGCGGGTGCGGCGGCACCCGCATCGCCGCCTCCTCCGGGCCGTAGGCGTCGACGAAGCACCAGGCGCCGATCATGCGCCGGTGCACGTTGGGCAGGGTCCTGCTGACCGCCATCGCGCGCGGCCCGCCCAGCGGTACCGCGCGCCCCTCCAGCAGCTCGCTCTCCGCGCCGGAGTCGCCGGCGCAGAGGACCTCGCGGGGGTCCTGTTCGAGATTGCTCACATGACGACTTTACGGCGACGCCGCGGCTGGATGTTCCGGACATATGCCGGTACGGCGAGACCTGCTCGACCGATCAGCCCAAGGTCTCCCACCAGCCGTCGACCGCCGGGGCGGTGGCGGTGTCGACGGCCTCGCCCGGGCGCGGCACCACGATCTCGACGTCGCGCGCCTTGGCCTCCCGCCACAGCCGATCGACCGGCTCCGACCACGGGTGCAGCGCCAGCGTGAACGTCGCCCAGTGCACCGGCAGCATGAGCGCGCCGCCCAGATCGAGGTGGGCGTTGACCGCTTCCTCCGGGTTCATGTGGATGTCCGGCCAGGACGCGTTGTAGGCGCCGATCGGCATCAGCGTCAGGTCGAACGGCCCGTGCGCCGCCCCGATGCCCTGGTAGCCCTCGAAGTAGCCGGAGTCGCCCGCGTAGAAGACCCGCTTGGCGGCGCCGGCCACCACCCACGAGCCCCACAGGGTGTCGTTGCGGGTGAGGGTGCGGCCGGAGAAGTGGCGGGCCGCCGTGGCGACGAACCGCAGCCCCGCCACCTGCGCCTCCTCGTCCCAGTCCAGCTCGATGATCCGGTAGGCCGGCACCCACCACCGCTCCAGATGCGCCCCGATGCCCAGGGGCACCAGGAACGGCGCCCGCTGCGTCCTGATCAGCCCGCGCACGGTCGCCAGGTCCAGGTGGTCGTAGTGGTCGTGCGAGATCACGACCGCGTCGACCTCGGGGAGCTGGTTGAGGGCCACGGGCAGCGGGTGGTGGCGCTTCGGTCCGAAGAGTTGCGAGGGGGAGGGCCGGTTGCTCCACACCGGGTCGAACAGCACCCGCCGCCCCTCGATCTCGACCAGTGTGGAGGCGTGGCCGTACCAGACGGCGCGCAGCCCGGTCGGCGAGGGCTCGTCGACCGGCGGGACGCGCACCGGGACGGGACCGGCAGGGCGGCGCTGCTCCTTGTCCTTGGCCAGCTCGCCCAGCAGGCTCACCGGCGGCGTCGTCATCAAGGCGGTGGTCTCCGGCATCGGGTTGAAGAACGTGCCGTCCCTGAACTGTGGCGAGCGTCGCATCCTCTCAGCGCGGTCCGGCCCCGACGTCAGGGGCCGCACACCCAGCTCCGCGGGCACGTCCCGCAGTGCCCAGCCGGCCGCCGCCAGGGCCGCTCCCCCCAGCACCACTCGCCTTACCGTCCGAAAACCCGCCATCGCCACACTCCTCCAAGAAAGTCAGTCCATCGTGCTCAACTGACCGCGATGTCCCTGATGTTCCCGACTACCAAGATATATCGCGATAGATCACGCTGCGTTGCGCGACGGGGACACGTCCGGCCGGCGCGGCGCCGCCCCCGCTAGCGCTCGGACCTCTGGCCCCGTTCGGGGAACGGCCACGGATTGGGCCGGCAGCCGCCCAGCGACTTCGACTGCTGCATCATCACCGGAGCCGGCCGCCCGCGCCCCGGGCAGGTGGTGTGGTGGTGTCCGAGGCCGTGGCCGACCTCGTGGCTGATCAGATACTGGCGGTACGCGGCCAGGTCGCCGCGGTACTGGGGGACTCCCGTGGCCCATCGGAGCGCGTTGATGACCGAGCGGCTGCCGTTCCAGCAGGACAGGTCGCCGCCGGTACGCAACGGCCGGCACCTGCGGTCGGTCAGGTGCGGGCTGGACAGGGCCACGCGGATCCGCACCGGGGGACGGGCGACGCGCCGGAAGCGGGCCCAGCCGCGGGGATCGTTCAGCGTGCGGTGCACCTCGGCCGCGAACGCGCGGCCGTCGAACGGCAGCCCCCGCTCCACCTCCACCAGGTAACGCACCACCGCGCCTCGTCCCCGCCTTTCGGGCGCGCCTCCCGGCACGACCGCGTACCGGCCGGACGCGGCACGCGGCACCCTCGGCATCGGCTGCGCACCGGCCTCGCCCGGCGCTGCCCGCTCCCCGCCGGGGAGCGGCGCTTGCTTGGCTGGAGGCTTGCCGTACGGCGAGAGCTCCGGCGCGGGGGAGGCCCCGCGCACTCCCGGCGTCGTCTCGCCGCAGGCCGTGGCCAGCAGCATCAGGACGAGCAGTACGAACGGCCGCAACGCCGCCTCCCCTCCGATCATGGCGGGGAGGATTCGATCATAGGAGAGCGGCCGGAGCCGTCAGACAGGGGGGCTGTAGGGAGTGAGGTCGATGGGCGCCTCCTCGCCCAGGGCCAGGCCGGCGGCGAGCTGGCCGGTGAACGGTCCCGCCGTCAGGCCGTACGCGCTCAGTCCCGTCGCCACCACCACCTGGTCGTCGACGCGGCCGATGAGCGGCGGCCCCGGCGCGTACACCGGCCGCAGGCCCACCCTGACCTCCGTCACCGTCGCCCCGAGCAGGCCGGGCGCGATCCGCAGCCCCGCCTGGAGCACCTCGTCCAGCCCGCCCATCGTGATGCGCGGCGCGAACCCGACGTCCTCCACCGTCGCCCCCACCACCACCCGGGAGTCGGGAAAGCCCAGCAGGTACGGGCCGCTCCTGGGCAGCACGATGGGCCACCAGGCCGTGTCGACGCCGTCCAGGGTGGCGTGCACGATCTGGCCGCGCCTGGGGAAGACGGGCAGCTCCACGCCGAGCGGCCGGCACACCTCGCCCGTCCAGGCCCCCGCCGCCACGATCACCACGTCGGCCTCCAGCGGAACCCAGTCCGCCCCGGTCACCGGTTCGCCGTAAACGGGGCTCTCCTCCGCGCGCCTCCGCCGGCCTTCGGCGTCCTCCAGCCCTTCGACGCCCGCCCGGCCTTCTGCGCCGCTCTCCCGCGTCCCGGCTGCCGGTGGGAGCGGCGCGCCCTGGCGCCAGGACCCGCCGCTCGCCGCGCCCGGCTGACCGTACAGAACCCGGCCGCGCGCGTCCGCCTCGTGCACCTCCCGCACCAGCACCTGCCCGCCCGGCAGGACCGTCGCCGTCCCCGTGTGCAACTCGGCGCCCTGACGCACGGCGGCCTCCAGGAGCGCGTCCCTGACCGCGCCGCCGTCGACCCGGGCGGCGCCGGCCACGTGCAGCGCCACCAGGTCCTCGGCCAGCGGCGGGAAGAGCGCCGACGGCGCCGGCACGTCCGTGACCTCCCCCATCTCGGGCGCCTCCGCGTAGCGGCGCGCCAGCAGGGCCCGCACGGGCTCCAGCTCGGACGGCTCCTCCGCGACCAGGAGCGCCCCCACCCTGGCGTAGCCGATGTCCTCGCCGAGAGCCTCGACGAGCTCGGGATAGCGGCGGGCCCCCTCCCGGGTCAGCCGATACCAGTCCTCGTCGTGCGAATGGTCCACCCACGGGCACACGATGCCCGCGCCCGCCTGCGTCGCCTGGCCGCTGTACGCCCCGTCCACCACGGTCACGGACACGCCCCGGGCACTCAGGTGGTGAGCGGCGCTCGCGCCGACGATGCCGCTCCCGATCACTGCAACACGCATGCCCCAATGATCGCAGCCGGGTTAACGTCGGAGAATGACGGTCATACTCATCGGCACCCTCGACACCAAGGGACAGGAGTACGGATGGCTGCGTGACAAGCTGATCGCGCTCGGACAGGACGTGCTGGTGATCGACGCGGGCACCGGCGAGCCGGGCGTGTCGTATCCCGTCGGCATTCCGAACGGGCAGGTCGCGGCCGCCGGGGGCGCCGACCTGGAGGAGTTGCGCGCGGCCGGAGACCGGGGGGCCGCGGTCACGGCGATGGGCGAGGGGGCGGCGGCGGTCCTGGCCGGGCTGCACGCCGCCGGGCGGGTGCACGCCGTGCTCGCCGTGGGCGGCAGCGGCGGCTCGTCGATCGCCGCCAGAGCCGTCCGCGACCTGCCCATCGGCCTGCCCAAGGTGATCGTCTCCACCATGGCGTCCGGGGACGTGTCCCCGTACGTGGGGGCCACGGACGTCACGCTGATGTACAGCGTGGTCGACATCGCGGGCGTCAACCGGCTGTCCCGGGCGATCCTCGGCAACGCCGCTGCCGCGGCCGCGGGGATGGCGGCGGCCTACCGGGAGCAGCGGGCGGACGAGTCGGACCGGCCGCTCGTCGGGGCGTCCATGTTCGGCGTGACGACCCCGGCCGTGGACGCCGCCCGCGAGCGGCTGGAGGAGCTGGGTTACGAGGTGCTGGTGTTCCACGCCACCGGCTCCGGCGGGCGGGCGATGGAAGGGCTCGCCGCGAGCGGGATGCTCGCCGGGGTGCTCGACCTGACCACCACCGAGCTGGCCGACGACCTGGTGGGCGGCGTGCTGTCGGCGGGCCCCGACCGGCTGACGGCGGCCGGACGGCACGGCGTGCCGCAGGTGGTCGCGCCCGGAGCGCTCGACATGGTGAACTTCGGGCCGCGTGAGACCGTCCCGGAGCGGTTCGAGGGCCGCGACCTGTACGTGCACAACCCGACGGTCACCCTCATGCGCACCACCCGCGAGGAGATGGCCGAGCTGGGCCGCCGGGTCGCCGCCAGGCTGGCCGGGGCTACCGGGCCGGCCGCGCTGTTCGTCCCGCTGCGCGGGGTGTCCGCACTCGACGCCGAGGGCGTGGCCTTCCACGATCCCGAGGCGGACCGGGCCTGCTTCGACGCCCTGGCGGCCTTTCCCCCGACCGAGCGGCTCGACCTGCACATCAACGACCCGGAGTTCGGACGCGCCATGGCCGACCGGCTCCACCAGCTGATAGGAGGCAGCCGGTGAACCGGCAGACAGTGCTCGATCGGCTCCGCCGTACCGTCGCCGAAGGCAGGCCGGTGATCGGCGCGGGCGCGGGCACCGGCCTCTCGGCCAAGTGCGCGGAGGGCGGCGGCGTCGACCTGATCATCATCTACAACTCGGGCCGCTACCGGATGGCCGGCCGCGGCTCGCTGGCCGGGCTCCTGCCCTACGGCGACGCCAACCAGATCGTGGTGGAGATGGCCTCGGAGGTGCTGCCGGTGGTGCGGGACACCCCGGTGCTGGCCGGGGTGTGCGGGACCGACCCGTTCCGGGTCATCCCGCGCTTCCTGGACCAGCTCCAGGCGATGGGCTTCGCGGGCGTCCAGAACTTCCCGACCGTCGGCCTGTACGACGGCGTCTTCAGGCAGAACCTCGAGGAGACCGGCATGGGCTTCGACCTCGAGGTCGAGATGGTGCGGCTCGCCCGCGAGCGGGACATGGTGACCGCGCCGTACGTGTTCGACGAGGACCAGGCGCGCGCCATGGCCGAGGCCGGAGCCGACGTGCTCGTCCCGCACATGGGCCTGACCACCAAGGGCAGCATCGGCGCCGGCACCGCGCTCACCCTGGACGAGGCAGTCACCAGGGTCCAGGCGATGCGCGACGCGGCGGCCGCGGTCCGCCCCGACATCCTCGTCCTGTGCCACGGCGGTCCCATCGCCGAGCCCGCCGACGCCCAGCACGTCCTGTCGCGCACCAAGGGCGTGGCCGGCTTCTTCGGCGCCTCGTCGATGGAGCGCCTCCCCACGGAACGCGCGATCACCGAGCAGGTCGCGGCCTTCAAGAACCTGGAGCTCTAGATGCTGATAAATCCGGACACGGTGTCGACCATGACCTTCGATTGGGGCTCGATCAAGTGGTTCGTCACCCCGTCGCTCGTCCCCGGCGCGGGCAGCACCCTGGGAGAGGTGATCGTCAACCCCGGCCAGGGCCACGCCCGCCACAACCACCCGGACGCCGAAGAGATCATCTACGTGATCTCCGGGGAGGCCAGCCAGATGGTCGACGACGCGGAGCCGTTCCCCATCCGGGAGGGCGACACCGTGCACATCCCGATGGGCGTCTTCCACTCCACGCACAACACCACCTGGCGCCCGCTCCGCCTGATCGTCACCTACACGCCGGGCGGCGAGGAGAAGGCCCTGGAAGGAGCCCCGGACTATCGCCTGCACGAGCCGGGCCAGGTCCCGCACTGGCACCAGCCGTAGCGCCGGGGGCGCCGATCAGAGGGGAGGCCCGGCGGTTAGGGACCGCCGGGCCATCACCGCCAGCTTGAGCACCGCGCCGATCAGCAGCCGGACGACGCCGACGGCGAGCGAGCCGGCAAGGAGCGATCCCAGGTCGTCGATGCGCAGGGGAAGTCCGAGCGCCGCGCACAGCGCTTCGGACAGCCACAGGGCCAGCGGGATGGTGCCGAGCATGACGACCATCGCCGTGGTGGGGAGCGAGGCCGGCTCCCTGGGCGCCCGCCCGGAATCGCCGTCCGTCCCGTGGGGGCCGCTCGGGCCCGCGGCGCGCTGCCGCAGGCTCGAAACCAGGAGGAGCGCCCGGCCGCCGATGGCGAAGATCAGGAACACGAGCGCCGAGACGGCGATCGCCTGCGCCACTCGCAAGGGCGGACCATCGGCGTGAATGCCCGGCACTACCAGCACGGTCAGCCACACGACGAGGACCGAGCTGACCAGCGCCACCGGAATCGGCCTGACCACCCCTGTCCACACGCGGCGGCGCACGTCGCGCGGAGCCGGGTCGTCCATGGACCGACAATCACACGAGCCACGCACTCGCGCCAGGGGGAGTCAGCGGCCGGCGGCCCAGCCGTAGAGCTTCATCAGGCGAGCCGCCACCCGCGCGAACCGGTCGGCGTCCAGGACGGCGCCCTCGCGCCGGATGTCGTCCTCGTCCAGCACGAACACGCGATCCAGCCGCAGGTGGGACACCGTCCCGTCGCGTCCCCACGCGCCGATCTCCAGCCAGTCGGGCCCGTCGTCACCCCTGCTGGACAGCATCATGCCCAGCAGCCCGCGCCCGCTGCGGCCCACGACGAGCAACGGCCGGTCCTTGCCACGCGCCGGGTCCTCCTCGTAGGGCACCCAGGCCCACACGATCTCACCGGGGTCGGCGAGCCCGTCGAGGTCGGGGGAGTAGGACAACGTCGCCGCCTGGCGGGTCGAACGAACCTCACGCACCGCGCCTCTGGCCGGCCGGGGGTCTTCACCTAGATCACGCACGCGTCGAATCCTACGGAACCCGGACATGCGGACGCCAGCGCACGATCCCGCACGCACGGTCCCGCACACGCGATCAGGTCCTGCGGTGGTCGTGCGGGTGGACCTGGTCGGCGAAGCCGAGCTCGGCGGCCAGCGTGGCGAGGCTGGGCTCGCCCTGCTCCAGGCGGTCCAGGGCCCGGCCGACCCGCACCCGGTTGCGGTAGTGCGTCAGCGAGACGCCGAGCTCGTGGGTGAACGCCCTGCTGAGCTGGTAGGGGGACACGGCCAGGAGGTCGGCGAGTGGCACGAGGCCGTCGGCCGCGGGATGGCCGGAGGCGATGGCCTCGCGGGCGGCGTCCACGATGGCCGGCGAACGGCTCGCGGATCGCCGGGGGGAGGCGGGAGTGGCGGTGACGGCCACCTGGCTCAGCGTGGTGGAGATGAGCGGCAGCAGCGCCTCGGCGAGCTCGAACGCCGGGGCGCCGGCCCGGGCGGCGGACAGGACGCGCCGGACCAGGACCATCCGGTGGGCGGAGCTCACTTCGGGCGGCGACCGCCGCGGATGGTCGTCGAGGCAGGTCACCGCGTCCAGGGCGAAACCGGACCCGGCGCCCAGTCGTACGGCCGAACGCATGCGCCGCACGCTACGCCCCGGGTACGACAATCTCGCGAGGGCGGCCGCGACCGGGCCGGGGACCGGCCACGGCAGCCGCCGGAAACGCGGCTCACCTCTCGCCCGCCCGTGTCCGTACGAGCGCGGTGACGCCGGCGAAGCGCGCCGGCTCCCCCTCGGGGAGGGCTCCGTCGCGGCCCGTCAGGATGCACAGCGCGACCAGCCGGAAGATCAGGGCCCGCACCAGCAGCGGCACGTCCTCGCCGCCGCCGGCGAGCTCGGGCCCGGCCCCGTGATACAGGAGCGCGTCGGCGGTGACGATGGCCTCCGCGTACCGCGCCGGCCGCCAGTAGGGCGAGAAGTCGATCACGGCCGGGCGCTGGCCTGGGTGGAAGAGCACGTTCCCGGTCAGGTCGCCGTGGATGAGCTGGTCGGGGGCCTCGACGGGCCCTCTCAGCTCCAGCAGCGCCGCCAGCGCCCGCCCGGCCTCGCCCGGCAGGGAGGGGGCGGCGTCCGCCCAGGCGACGCGGTCGGCGACGGCCCACGGGTGGTTGCGCCGGTCGAGCAGGTCCGGCCTGGGCACCTCCCGCAGTGCTTCGTGGAAGGCCCTGCCGACCGCCATGAGCGAGGCCCACCGGCCGGCCGGCGCCGGCTCGCCCTCGAGGAACTCGGACGCGGTCCAGCCGCCGGCCACCTCGCCGTCTTCGTGGCCATGCTCGACGTCGGCTTCGAGGTGCTCGAACCACCGGAGCTGCGCGATCGGCTGCGTCTGCTGGGGGACCGGCTCTGCTCTAGAATCTGATTCTGTGACGTCAGCGTTCTTCACGTGGACCGGGGCGGAGTTCGCCCCCGCCCCGCACGCCCGTAGCCCCTGGTCCCCGGACATGCTCCACGGCCGCCTGCTCGGCGGGCTCGCCGCCCGCGCCCTCGAGGAGGTGTACGGCGATCCGGGCATGCAGTTCGCCAGGCTCACCGTCGACCTGTTCCGCAACAGCCCGATGCTGCCGATCACGGTGGACACGGAGCTGGTCAGGGACGGCCGCAGGATCAGGGTGGCCGACGCCACGATCCGCACCGAGCAGGGTGTGATCGGCCGGGCCGGCGCCGTACTGCTCAGGAAGGGCGAGCAGCCCGGCGGCGACCGGCTGGTCACCCCCGCGTGGGACGAGAGCCCGCCCGACGGGCCACCCCCGGCCGACGGGGCCTGGACGCCGCCGTTCGACCTGTGGCGGCTGACGGAGTGGGGAGAGCGGGGCCGCAGGCGGGTCTGGATGCGGGAGAACCGCCCGCTCGTCGACGGAGAGGACGTCTCCCCGTTCGTGCGGGCGGCGCTGGCCGCCGACTTCGCCAGCCCGCTCAGCGGCATGGACAGCGGCGGCCTGCAGTTCATCAACGCCGACTACACCCTCACCCTGGCCCGCCTGCCGGAGGGCGAGGTGATCGGCATGGACGCCACCGGGCACCTCAGCGCCGAAGGCGTCGCGGCGGGGCAGTGCACCGTGCACGACGCGGCCGGACCCGTCGGCTACTGCGTGGTGACCGCCATCGCCAACCCGACCGCCATCAACAGGCCTCCGGCCAGAGGCTGATCCGCCGGGTCAGGACGCCGGACGCTCGGTGCGGTCACCCGACCAGTCGGTGTGGAACGCGCCCTCCTTGTCCACCCGCAGGTAGGTGTGCGCGCCGAAGTAGTCGCGCAGCCCCTGCACCAGCGCGGCGGGCAGCCGGTCGCGCCGCAGCCCGTCGTAGTAGGCGAGCGCCGAGGAGAAGCCGGGCGTCGGCACCCCGATCTGCACGGCCGTCGTCACCACCCGGCGCCAGGCGTCCTGCGCCAGGTTGAGCGCGTCCGCGAACGTCGGGTCGGCCAACAGCGTCGGCAGGTTCGGGTCGGCGTCGTAGGCGGTCCGGATCCGGTCGAGGAACTTCGCCCTGATGATGCAGCCGCCCCGCCAGATGGTGGCCATCGCGCCCAGGTCCACGTCCCAGTCGTACTCCTTGGACGCGGCCGCCATCTGGTCGAAGCCCTGCGCGTAGGCGACGATCTTGGACGCGTACAGCGCCTGCCGCACGTCCTCGACCAGCTCCTTGCCGCCGGTGCCGGTCAGCGCCGGCCCCTGCAACGGCCTGGCGGCCTCCCGCTGCTCCGGGTGACCCGACAGCGCCCGGGCGAACACCGCCTCGGCGATCCCCGTCACCGGCACGCCCAGCTCCAGCGCGCTCTGCACGGTCCAGCGGCCGGTGCCCTTCTGCTCGGCCCGGTCCACCACGACGTCCACGAACGGCTTGCCGGTCTCGGCGTCGACCTGGTCGAGCACCTGGGCGGTGATCTCGATCAGGTAGGAGTCGAGCTCACCCTCGTTCCACTGCCTGAACACCTCCGCCAGCTCGGCGGGCGAGGCGCCGAGCGCCTGACGGAGCAGGTCGTACGCCTCCGCGATGAGCTGCATGTCGGAGTATTCGATCCCGTTGTGCACCATCTTCACGAAGTGACCGGCGCCGTCGGGGCCCACGTGCACCGCGCACGGCACGCCGTCCACCTTGGCCGAGATGTCCTGGAGGATCGGGCCGAGCGCCTCCCACGACTCCTTCGAACCGCCCGGCATGATGCTCGGGCCGATGAGCGCGCCCTCCTCGCCGCCGGAGATGCCGGTGCCGACGAAGTGGATGCCCTTCTCACGCAGCGCCGCCTCGCGCCGCCTGGTGTCGGCGAAATGCGCGTTGCCGCCGTCGACGATCATGTCGCCCGGCTCCATCAGCGCCGCGAGCTCGTCGATCACCGCGTCGGTGCCCGCGCCGGCCTTCACCATGATGATCGCCCGCCGGGGGCGCTTCAGCGAGGCCACGAAGTCGGCCATCTCCTGCGACGGCAGGAACGTCCCCTCGTCGCCGAACTCCTGCACCAGCTGCTTCGTACGGCTCTCCGACCGGTTGTGCACGGCCACCGCGTGGCCGTGCCTGGCCAGGTTGCGCGCCAGGTTGCGGCCCATGGTCGCCAGGCCGGTGACGCCGATATCTGCCAAGTCCATTTCAGCTCCTCTGTGAGGGATACGCATGATCCAGCCTGACGGTTCGGCCGGATATTCCAGTCAGTCGCTCTGGCGGACGCCCAGCTCGTCGAGCCGGTCCAGCATGTCGGCGGGGTCGGCGTAGACCCTGAACGCGCCGGCCCGTTCGAGCTCGTCCCTGCCGTACCCACCGGACAGCAGCCCGATGCCCAGCGCGCCGGCCCGGCGTGCGGCGAGCAGGTCCCAGACGCTGTCGCCCACCACCATGGCGTGCGCCGGGTTCACCCGCAGCAGGGCGGCGCCGGCGAGGAACAGGTCCGGGTCGGGCTTGGCCCGGCGCACCATGTCACGGGTCACCATCGGCGCGTCGTCCGGCAGGCCCAGCATGCCCAGCGCCAGCCGGGCCGTCCGCCGGTAGCCGCTGGTCGCGATCGCCCACGGCACTCCGCGCGAGGTCAGCTCGGTCAGCAGCTCCACCGAGCCGGGCAGCGGCCTGACCGAGGCGGCCTGCCGCTCGTAGGCCTCGGCGTGCGTCGTCTGCAACTCGTCGATCTGCCCCTGGGTCAGCTTCAGCCCGGTCTCACGCAGCAGCGCGGTCACGAACAGGCCGCCGCTCATCCCGATCCGCCGGTGGATGCGCCACACGGACAGGTCGATGCCCAACCCCGACAGCGCCTGCCGCCAGGCGATGACATGCTGGTAGACACTGTCGATCAAGGTGCCGTCGAGGTCGAAGAGAAACGCCGGAGTCGGCGCCTCAGGGAAGTCGTACATGCCTCCATGACACCATGACCGGCATGAGGATCATCATCGCGGGCGGGCACGGCAAGATCGGGCTGCGGCTGGAGAGGCTGCTCGGATCCAGCGCGGTGGGCCTGGTGCGCAACCCCGCTCATCTGGCCGACGTCGAGGCGACCGGAGCCGAGGCCGTGCTCTGCGACCTGGAGAAGGCGAGCGTCGAGGAGGTCGCCGGGATCCTGCGCGGCGCCGACGCCGTGGTCTTCGCCGCGGGCGCCGGCCCGGGCAGCGGCGTCGCCCGCAAGGACACCGTGGACAGGGGAGCCTCCGTCCTGCTGGCCGACGCGGCGGAGCGGGCGGGCGTGCGGATGTTCGTCCAGATCTCCACGATGGGCGCGGGCAAGCCGCCGAAGCCGGGCTCCGACGAGGTGTGGGCCGCCTACCTCAGGGCGAAGACCGAGGCCGAGGAGGACCTGCGCCGCCGCGACCTGGACTGGACGATCCTGCGGCCGGGCCGGCTCACCGACGAGCCGGGAATCGGGCTGGTGCGGCTGGCGCCCGAGGTGCCGCCCGGCTCGGTGCCGCGCGACGACGTCGCCGCCGTCGTCGCGGCGCTGCTCCAGGCGCCGGCCGCCGGGCACCGGACCTTCGAACTCGTCACCGGCGACACGCCCATCATCGAGATCCTTGCGACAGAGTGAATGCGTGACGGAATATCGCGTACTCGGACGCACCGGTCTCAACGTCAGCCCTCTCTGCCTCGGCGCGATGATGTTCGGCTGGTGGGGAGAGCAATCACCTGAGGAGTCGGCCCGGATCATCGACCGGGCGCTCGACTCGGGCATCAACTTCATCGACACCGCCGACGTCTACTCCCAGGGCCAGTCGGAGGAGTTCGTCGGCCAGGCCCTCGCCAGATCCGGCAAGCGCGACGAGGTCGTCCTCGCCACCAAGTGCCACGGCGCCATGGGCGAGGGCCCCAACCGGCGGGGCAACTCCCGGCGCTGGATCTTCCAGGCCGTCGAGGACAGCCTGCGCCGCCTCGGCACCGACTGGATCGACCTCTACCAGATCCACCGCCCCGACCCCGGCACCGACGTCGACGAGACGCTCGGCGCCCTCACCGACCTGGTCCGCCAGGGCAAGGTCCGCTACCTCGGCAGCTCCACCTTCCCGGCCCACCAGATCGTCGAGGGCCAATGGGCGGCCGAACGGCGCGGCCTCGAACGCTTCGTCTGCGAGCAGCCCCCTTACTCCCTGCTCGCCCGCGGCATCGAGGCCGACGTGCTGCCGGTGGTGCACGCGTACGGGATGGGCGCCATCGTGTGGAGCCCGCTCGCGGGCGGCTGGCTGACCGGCCGTTACCGCAAGGACCGGGAGGTCCCGGAAAGCCGGCGAGCGGGCCTGCTGCCCGACCGCTACGACCTCAAGCTGGAGGCCAACCAGCGCAAGCTGGAGGCCGTCGAGCAGCTCGCCGTGCTCGCGGAGGAGGCCGGGCACACCCTCATCGAGCTCGCCCTGGCCTTCACGATCAGGCATCCGGCGGTCACCTCGGCCATCATCGGGCCGCGCACCATGGACCATCTGGAGAGCCAGCTCACCGCCGCGGACGTCCGCCTCGGCGACGACGTGCTCGACAGGATCGACGCGATCGTGGCGCCCGGCCTCACCATCAACCCGGGCGACGCCGGCTGGCAGCCTCCCGAGCTGGCCGACGCGGGGCTGCGCAGGCGTCCGTAGATTTTTGCCGTCCACTGGCCATGTCTTGCGGCATGCCCGGCAACAGGTCCCTGAGGCGCGCGCGAGAGGGGACGGAAATGTCGGACATGCCGTTCGGGTCATTCTTCGGTAGAGACCCGTTCAGAGGATTCGAGGAGCTGACCGGGCGGGTGTTCGGCGGTATGGACGCCTGGCCGCCGGCCCGGCCCAGCGTGCAACGGGTCGACGTCGGCAAGCTGCTGAGCGCCTCGGCGAGGGAGGTGCTGTCCGGCGCGCTGGAGAGGGCCGGCCGGCGCGGCGCCGAGGACCTTGACGTGCTCGACATGCTCGACGCGCTGACCGAGGCCGAACCCACCCGCGAACTGCTGCGGCTGGCGGGAGCGGACATCGGCAGGCTGCGCGACCGCGTCCACGCGCTCGCCGGGGCCGGCCAGGCCGCCGAGCCGCCCACCACGTTCTCCCCGGCCGCCAAGCGGGCCATCCTGGACGCCCAGCGCATCGCCCGGGCCATGCAGTCGTCCTACATCGGCCCCGAGCACCTGTTGCTCTCCGTGGCCGCCAATCCGGAGTCCAGCGCCGCCCGCCTCCTGCAGGAGCAGGGCATCTCCGCCAACGAGGTGCAACAGGCCATGACGGCCGGGCCCTCCGGCGCAGGCGGACAGGGACAGGGGCATGGGCAGGCGCGGCGCTCCAGCGACACCCCGTCGCTGGACGAGTACGGCAGGGACCTGACCGAGGAGGCCAGGCAGGGCCGGCTCGACCCGGTCGTCGGCCGCGAGGACGAGATCGAGCAGTCCATCGAGGTGCTGTCGCGCCGAACCAAGAACAACCCGGTGCTCATCGGCGAGCCCGGCGTCGGCAAGACCGCCATCGTCGAGGGGATCGCCCAGCGCATCGTCAACAGCAGCGTCCCCGACACGCTCAAGGACCGGCGGGTGATCGCCCTCGACCTGACCGGGATGGTGGCGGGCACGAAGTACCGGGGCGAGTTCGAGGAGCGCATCAAGAAGGTCATCGACGAGGTGATCGCGCACGCCGACGAGACCATCGTGTTCATCGACGAGGTGCACACCCTGGTCGGCGCCGGCTCCGCCGAGGGCGGCATGGACGCCGCCAACATTCTCAAGCCCGCGCTGGCCCGCGGGGAGCTGCACGTCATCGCCGCCACCACCATCGACGAGTACCGCAAGAACATCGAGAAGGACGCCGCGCTGGAACGCCGCTTCCAGCCGATCCTGGTCTCCGAGCCGACCATCGAGGAGACGGTCGAGATCCTCGCCGGGCTGCGGGACGCCTACGAGGCCCACCACCAGGTGCGCATCACCGACGAGGCGCTGGACGCCGCGGCCACCCTGTCGGCCCGCTACATCGCCGACCGCTTCCTGCCGGACAAGGCCATCGACCTGATGGACCAGACCTCCGCCCGGGTGCGGCTGCGCTCCCGCACACCCGCCGCCGACGTGCGCGAGCTGGAGGAGCGCCTCGAATCGCTGCGCCGCGAGAAGGACCAGGCGGTCTCCGCCGACGACTTCGACCGGGCCAAGGAGGTCTCCACCATGATCGACAAGGTCCGGCCGGAGCTGGACCGGGCCAAGCAGGGCCACCACGAGGTGCCGCAGGTCATGGTGGAGGACATCGCCGAAGTCGTCTCCCGCCGCACCGGCATCCCCGTCACCCAGCTCACCCAGCAGGAGCGCGAGCGGCTGATGCGGCTGGAGCAGCTCCTGCACGAGCGGGTGATCGGCCAGGACGAGGCGGTCACCGCCATCGCCGAGGCGGTGCGCAGGGCCCGCTCCGGCCTGTCGGACCCGAACCGGCCGATCGGCAGCTTCCTGTTCCTCGGCCCCACCGGCGTCGGCAAGACCGAGCTGGCCAGGGCGCTCGCCGGGGCGCTGTTCGGCGGTGAGGACCACATGGTCCGCATCGACATGAGCGAGTTCCAGGAACGGCACACCGTCTCCCGGCTCATCGGCGCGCCTCCCGGCTACGTCGGCTACGAGGAGGCCGGGCAGCTCACCGAGGCCGTCCGCCGCCGCCCGCACGGTGTGGTCCTGCTCGACGAGATCGAGAAGGCGCACCCGGACGTGATGAACATCCTGCTGCAGATGCTCGACGACGGCCGCCTCACCGACGGCCAGGGCCGCACCGTCGACTTCACCAACACGATCGTCATCATGACCAGCAACATCGGCGCCCAGATGATCCTGGAGGCGTCCGGTGACCTGCCGCGCGAGCAGATCATGGACATGCTGCGCCACTCGCTGCGCCCCGAGCTGCTCAACCGCATCGACGAGACCATCGTGTTCGAGCGCCTGGAGCAGGAGCAGCTCCGCCAGATCGTCGACCTGCTGCTGGAGAAGACCAGGCAGCGGCTGCGCGGCCAGGCCGTGGAGCTCGAGGTGTCCGACGCCGCCAAGGACTGGCTGGCGAGACGGGGCTTCCAGCCGGAGTTCGGCGCCCGCCCGCTGCGCCGCACCATCCAGCGCGAGCTGGACAACCGCCTGTCGACGATGCTGCTGACCGGAGAGGTCGACGAGGGCGGACGGGTGACCGTGGACGTGGAGGGCGACGAGCTCAGGCTCAGAGCCCACAACCCCGAGCCCG
>NZ_JBAHWD010000059.1:0-31074 GCF_037044575.1 Nonomuraea sp. LPB2021202275-12-8
CGTCTAGATGTCCCACCTTGCTCGCCCCGATGATCGGCGCGCTCACCCCGGGCCGGCCGAGCAGCCATGCGAGGGCGAGTTGCGCGGGTGGCAGATCCCGTTCACCGGCGACCGCACGCACCACGTCGACGACGTCGAAGTCCGCGTTCCCGTACATGCTGTCGGCGAGCTGGTCGCTGCCGGATCGAAGCGTGCGTGGCCGGTTGTCGCGGTGGCGGCTGCCGGCGAGCAGCCCGCGCGCCAGCGGGCTCCACGGGATGACGCCCACCCCCTGGTCCAGGCAAAGCGGGATCATCTCCCGCTCTTCCTCCCGGTAGACCAGGTTGTAGTGGTTCTGCATCGCCACGAATTTGGTCCACCCTGCCATCTGAGCAGTGTGCTGCGCTTTGGCGAACTGCCAGGCGTACATGCTGGAGGCTCCGATGTAGCGGGCCTTGCCGGCCCGCACCACGTCATGCAGTGCTTCCATGGTCTCCTCGATCGGCGTCTCGTAGTCCCAGCGATGAATCTGGTACAGATCGACATACTCGGTTCCGAGCCGGCTCAGCGAGGCGTCGATGGCCGCCGACACATGTTTGCGCGACAGCCCTCGGTCATTCGGACCCGGCCCCATCGGGAAGTAGACCTTCGTGGCAAGAACGTAGTCGTCGCGCCGCGCGAAGAGCTTGTCGAGCAGTCGCCCGGTGATCTCCTCGCTCACGCCGCCGGAGTACATGTCGGCAGTGTCGAAGAACGTCACACCCGCCTCGACGGCACGCCGGACGATCGGCTCGGCCGCATCCTCGTGCAGCAGCCATTCCCACGACCCTGGATCGCCGTACGTCATCATGCCGAGGCAGATCCGGGAGACCTGCAACCCCGACGAACCCAGCTTCACGTATCGCACTTTGTTCTACCTCCCTATGAGGATGTGGCCTTCTTGGTCGCAGAAGTCTGGAGTTCGTGGTGGAGGGCTACCGCGAGCACCACGAGCCCCACTCCGGCGAGTTCAGAGAGTGAGGGCAGTTGCCGGAGCACCGCGATGCCGATCACCGTCGCTGTGGCCGGAAGCAGCGCCACGAGCAGCGCGTACGTGGAGCGGGCCATGCGTGCCATGGCGAGTTGATCGCACACGTACGGAATCACCGACGAGCAGATGCCCACCCCGATCCCGGCTGCGAGCGTGACCGGCTCGATCATCGCGGGAGCGGCCTGCCAGATGCCCACGGGCGCGACGAACACCCCGGCGACGAGCATGGCGGCGGCCAGCCCGTCGAGGCCTCCGACGCCACGCACGTCGCGAGCCGCCCGATGGGCCAGCACGATGTAGCCGGCGAACAGCGCCGCGTTGGCGAAGGCGAACACCAGACCCAGTGGCTCCCCGGCAAGCCGGACTCCGGTCAGCACGTAGACACCGCTGACGGCGGCCACGAGGGCCACGAGATTACGTGCGGTACGGGCACCGAGCGCGGCCAGCACGATGACCGGCAGAAACTCGATCGCGGCGACGGTCGCCAGCGGCACGCGAGCGATCGCCAGATAGAAGCAGACGTTCATCGCCGCGAGCACCGCACCCCACGCGATGATCGTACGACGCTCCCCGGCATTGAGCTGGACCAGTGTCCGCCAGGGGCGACGCCAGAGCGCGAGAACGAGTGCCGCGCTCCAGATCCTCAGCGCCGCGACCCCGAGCGGGTCGAGCCTCGCGAACAAGAGCACGGCGAAGGCCGGACCGAGGTAGTGGAAGACGGCGCTGCCGGTGAAGTAGGTCCATGGAGGCGCCTTGAGCAGAACGGCGCGAGGGCCGATAGGCGGCATGGCCCCATTTTCGGCGAGCCCGTATTTTAGGAGAATGGCGAATCGAAAGATCAGACCCGATCGGGCACACGAACCCAAGGAATTGGACGCCCTCGACTTTCGAATCCTCGCCGAGCTGCAAGTCGACGCCAGGGTGAGCTTCGCCGAGCTGGGCCGCCGGGTCGGCCTGTCGCCCCCCGCCGTGAGCGATCGGGTGCAGCGACTGGAGGAAACAGGAGTGATCACTGGCTACCGCGCCGAGGTCAACCCGCGAGCCCTGGGCTTTCCGGTCACCGTGATGGTGCGAATCCGTCCGGCGTTCCGGGAACTGCATCGCATCTCCAAGATCGCCGAAGACGTTCCCCAGATTGTCGAGTGCTACAGAATGACCGGTGACGACTGCTTCTGCTTCACGATGCACCTGCGGTCGGTCGACGAACTCGAACCGATCCTCGATCTGTTCACGCCGTACGGACACACGACCACATCCCTCATCCACACAGCACCCGTGCCACGCCGCCCCCTCCCCTTGGAATGAGAGAGAGCCAGGCTGTCGTCCGGGGTTCGTCGTCCGGGTCAGACACTGTGCCCTCATAGCCGCCACCCCCAACGGCTCGAGACGGCCCGCAGAGCCCGTACCTGCTTCCCTGCCGGCCGATATCAGCAGCGGAGCGAGGCATCGACGGAGATCGACCTGGAGGACGCCGCGGTGGCGCGTAAGAAGCCGGAGAACTCGACGGATCGGGAGCTGGTGGCCAGGCTGGTCGACCAGGCCCGGGCTGAAGGGGTGGAGCTGGTCGGCGAGAACGGGCTGCTGGGCCGGCTGACCAAGCTGGTGCTGGAGTCCGCCCTGGAAGACGAGCCGGCTTGTGGCGGTGTGTGACTGCGCCGCGAGAGCGTTGGTGTGCCTGGCCGTACTTGACCGAGTGGCCGATGCCGAGGCGTTCGCGTATCGGGTCGCCGTGCCCGATAGCGCCGGCTGAACATATAGGGAAGACGTCCGATGCCGCGAGCGGTGCCGCGCCCGTAGCGTTTTGACCTGTAAGAACGACGGAAGCAGGGAGAAACCCGTGAAGAACATCGTTGTCATCGGCGGCGGTTATACCGGGGTGATGTGCGCCGTCCGGCTGGCGCTGCGTACCCGAAAGCTGGACGTGTCGATCACTCTGGTCAATCCGTCGGAGCGGTTCACCGAGCGGCTACGCATGCATCAGGTCGCGGCCGGCCATGAGCTGGCCGACTTCCGGATTCCTGAGCTGCTCGGCGAGCGCGTGACCTTCGTACGGGGCTGGGCCACCGCCGTCGACACGGCGCGGCGCGAGGTCACGGTCGACGTCGGCGACGGCGACGCCCCCCGGATGCTGCCCTACGACAAGCTGGTGTACGCGCTCGGCAGCTACACCGACACGAGCGTGGTCCCAGGCGCTGACGACCACGCCTATACATTGAACGGCCCCCAGTCGGCCCGCTCCATGGCGCTGCGCCTGGCCTCACTGGAGGAGAGCGGCGGGACGGTCGCCGTCTGCGGCGGCGGGCTGACCGGGATCGAGGCCGCCACCGAGATCGCCGAGAACCACCCGGCCCTGAAGGTGTCCCTCATCAGCACGGAGCAGCCCGGCTGGATGATGGGTGAGAAGGCGCGCGCCTACCTCTACTCCGTGTTCGAGCGGCTTGGCGTGACTGTCCACACCGGCGTGCGGATCACCAAGGTGCTGCCGGGCGGCGTCGAGGTGGCAGGCGGCCGCGTGATCCCGGCGGACGTGAGCCTCTGGACGGCCGGGGTCAAAGCTCACACGCTCGCCGCCGAGTCTGGCATCCAGGTCGACCGCAAGGGCTTGATCCTGGTCGACCCGGCGCTGCGGTCACTGTCCCACCCCGAGATCTACGCGATCGGCGACGCCGCGGCAGCCCGCCAGGCTTGGGGGGCGATTCACGGCACCTGCCAGAGCGGTATGCCGTCGGCTGCCCACGCTGCTGACTCCATCGCCCGGGAGTTGCGGGGCCGCGCCATCAAGCCGTTCCGGTTCGGGTACTTCCACCAGCCGCTCAGCTTGGGCCGTAACGATGCCGTCATCCAGTTCACCCGCCACGACGATACCCCGGGCCGCTTCTACCTGAAGGGCAAGGCCGCCGTGATCTACAAAGAGTGGGTCAGCAGCACCCCGCCCAAGGCCTTCGTGAAGACCCACCGCTACCCGGCACCGGTCAGCCTCTCGCGGGGCGGCCGCGCCACCCGCGAGCCCTTCATGGAGCTGTGAGGCTGGTCCGGTCGGATGAGTGTCATCGCGGCGAGACCCCCGAGCACGAGCAGACCGCCGGCAAGGCCGAAAGCCAGGCCGAAGCCGGCGATCTGGCTAGGCGCCGAATCGACGACGAAGCCGGTGGCGATGGGACCGGCGACGGCCGCGATCGAGACCAGGGCGTACCAGATTCCGAGCGCCGCCGAGCGCTGACGGTCCGGCACGATGACAGAGATCGCGGCGACGGTCAGCGGGGTCTGCGCCGGGCCGGCGCCGAAGGCCAGACCGGCCAACGGCAGCACCAGCCAGACAGGCGAGGCATGGGGAAGCAGTATGAGGCAGATCCCGGCGGCCAGTGAGAAGCAGCCTCCGAGAATCCCGAGCGCGAGGCGGCGCGAGCGGCCGATCAGATGACGTGACAGGGCACCGCCGAGGAGAATGAGAAGAACGCTGGTCAGCGAGGGCAGGGCGGTCAGGAACCCGATCGACGACCGTTCGAAGCCGGCGACGTCTTCCAGATACAGCGGGAGGAAGGCGATGTGGACCGACAGCGCCCAGGAAACGCCGAACCCCGCGACGAGCGCGCCGTACCAGGTTCCTCTGGAGAAGAGCCTTCGGTATGTCCGCCGCGGGCCGTCGCCCTTCTCCTCGCGCGACAGGTGTGGCCCGTCGCCGCCGAACACGAGCCAGACCGCCGCCCAGACCAGCCCGACGATCCCAAGCACAGTGAACGCCGACCGCCAGCCGTACGCATCGATCACCGCGATGAGCGCAGGGCCGCTCACGAGGGCCCCGAGCGCTCCGGACACCTGCAGCATCGAGCCGGTCAGCCCGCGGTCCTTGACTTTGCTCCAAGTGAAGGCGGTATGCATGGCGAGCGGGAAGGCGGGGCCCTCACCGGCGCCGAGCAGCACCCGAGTCGCGATGATGACGGACAAGCTCGCAGCGGGCAGCGCCACGGGCAGCTGGGCGGCGGACCACACCACGGCGAGTCCCGCCAGCAGCCACCGGCTGGAGATGCGGTTGCCGATGAACCCGAACGCCAGCGCCGACAGGCTGAACAGCAGATAGAACGCTCCGGCGACGGTTCCGTATTGGGTGGTGGTCAGGCCCAGGTCTTCCTTCATCGGCTTGGCGACCAGCCCGATGACGGCCTTGTCCATGAAATTGATCATCATGAACGCCATGAGCAACGCTATGGCGCTGTAGGTCTTCGCAGTATTCAGGCAGGGGACTTTCATCCGAGCTGCAATCGGGCGAGCTCGGTGCGGGTGGTGACGCCGAGCTTGGGGAAGGCGCGGTAGAGGTGGTGGCTGACCGTCTTCGAGCTGAGGAAGAGTTGAGCGGCGATCTGCTTGTTCGTCGCTCCGGTCGAGGCCAGCCGTACGACCTGGAGTTCCTGGGCGGTGAGCCGGGCGGTTAGGTCGTCGGGGCCGTGGCGGGTGAGCGTCTCTCCCGTGGCGCGCAGTTCGGCCGCGGCGCGGTCGGCCCACTGGGCGGCGCCGATACCGTGGAAAGTCTCCTGGGCCGCACGGAGGTGGGCGCGCGCATCAGTGCGGCGCCTGTTGCGGCGCAACCATTCGCCGTAGAGGAGTTCGGTGCGGGCTTGCTCGAAGGGGCGGTCGGTACTGTCCAAGGCGGCGATGAAGTGCTCCTCGGCGTCCGGGTCCGCGGCCAGCAGGGCCTGGCAGCGGTGCACGACGGCATGCGCCCAGGTCAGGCCGGCGGCCTCCGCCCAGCGGCAGAATCGCTCGTACGGCTCGGCCGCCGCTTCCGGCCGGCCGAGCCGTACGGCGGCCTCGATCTGGTCGGGGGCGAAGTACACGGCGTGGATCTGACGTCCGATCGGCCCCTGGGCAGCCCGGTCGAGCCGGTCGAGGGCGGCCTCGGAGCGTCCGTGGCCCAGGTCGAGCATGGCCAGTGCCCACACGCCCCAGGCTCTGCTGGTGGCGACGTGCTCGGTGGCGAAGTGGGTGAGGTTCTGCTCGGCCAGCGCGCGGCAGCGTTCCTCGTCGCCTTCCACCGCCGCCAGCCAGGCCAGCACGCCCTGCTGGTGCGCCAGGCGGTGGATCTGCCCGGTGTCCTCGGCGACGCGCAGCCCTTCGGCCGCGGCGAGCGCGCTGTCCCGCAGACGCCCGCGGTAGAGCTCGGCGACCGACAGCGTCGCCAGGGCGAGCGGCATCCAGCCGATCATGCCGCGGGTGCGGCACTCCTCGGTGAGCGACATCGAGAGCGTGCGGGCAGCGTCGAAGTCCCCGACCAGGATGGCCAGCGAGGCGGCGTTGCTGCGCATCACGGCCGGGGTGTCAGGGGCTTGCCGGACCTGGGCCACATATGCGCGGCAGTTCGTCAGCGCTTCCTCCACCGTTCCGGTGAGGAGGAGGGTGACTCCGGCGGCCATCAGCCGGGCCAGGGCGTCGCCGGGGAGCGGCAGCTTGTCGAGCCGGGTGCGGGCCTGCTCGGCCCAGCCGGGCTCGCCCGCGTAGAACGCCGCGCGGACGGCGTCGGTCAGCATCGCCGCGGCGGCTTCCGCGTCGCTCTTTTCGGCCGCGTCGATCAGGATGTCGCAGGCCATGCGCAGCGAGCCGCTTTCGAAGGCGATCCGCGCCCTCAGGGCGGCGGGCCGGAGCTCCGGGGCGAGGCGCTCGGCCTCGTCGGCCAGGGCCAGCGCGTGTTCCGTCCGCCCGGCCAGCTCGGCCGTCTCGGCGGCGAGCACCAACCTCCGGCCCCGCTCGGCGACGTCCGGGGTGAGCTGTGCGGCCCTGGTCAGCGCGGAGGCGGCGGCACTGAAGCCCGTACGCTCGCGGGCGCGGCCGGCGGCCCGCTCCAGCGCTTCGGCCACCTGGGCGTCCGGTCCGGTCGCGGCCGCGGCGAGGTGCCAAGCCCGCAGGTCGGCGTCCAGCTCGCCGGTCAGTACGTCGGCAAGTGCGCGATGGAGATCCAGCCGTTGGCTGTAGGTCGTGTTCTGGTAGGCGGCGGCCCGGATGAGCGGGTGCCGGAACGACCACGTCGGTGCGGAGACGGTGACCAGCCCGGCCGCATCGGCCGAGTCGAGGGCGGCGACCGGCAAGCCGAGAACCGCCGCGGCCGCGAAGATCACTGCCAGGTCGCCGGACTCCTCGGCTGCGGCGAGGGCCAGCAGGCTCTGGGTGGGTGCGGGCAGTTCACGGATACGCTGCTCGTAGGCCTGCTGGATGCGGTGTGGCAGTGGCAGCCTGGCCGTCGCCAGCGGGTCGTCGGTGTGGGCGGGCAGCTCGCGCAGCGCGAGCGGGTTGCCCGCCGCCTCGGCCAGCACCCGCTCCCGCGCCGCGCCGCTGAGGCCGGGTGCGTACTCATCCAGCAGCCGGCTCGCCGCAGCGCGGTCGAGGTCGGCAGGGCACAGCACCGGCACTCCAGGGGCCTCGAACCCCGGCCGGGCGGCGAAGATCAGGGCGACGCCCTCGTCCCGCAGGCGGCGCGCCACGAAACGCAGGGCGTCGGCCGAAGCCCGGTCCAGCCACTGGGTGTCGTCGATGAGGCACACCAGCGGCGCCCGTTCGGCGAGGAGAGTCAGGGCGGCCAGGCCGACGAGGAACCGGTCCACCCCCGACCGCGGCGCCGCAGCCAGGCCCAGCGCGGCTCGCAGCGCGTCGGCCTGCGGCTCGGGCAGCGCCTCGATCTCCTCAAGGAGTGGGCTGAGCAATAACTGCAGTGCCGCGTAAGGCAGTTCGGCTTCGCTTGCGACGCCACTGACCCGCAACACGGGCAGTGGCGTCGCGCGATTTCCGGCGTAATCGACCAGCGCCGACTTGCCGATCCCCGGCTCCCCGGAAATCATCAAAGCCCCGCTGGAGCCCCCGCGGGCCTTGTCGAGCAGGCGATCGAGCTCGGCCTGCTCCTTTCTGCGCCCATGAAGCATATTCGGAAATGTAGATCAATGTCCGTCCCACAGGCAATCGAGAACACCGGACATCTGTCCGATGCGACCGGCGTCCCGGGATTCCTAGTCTCGATTCATGGGCTTCGAGATGTACTCGCAGGACGAGCGCAGCCGTCGCTGGGCACTGGGCCGGGCGCTGATGGACGCCGAAGGCGTCGAGGCGCTCCTGCTGTACGAGAACACGTATTTCACCTGTGGCCCCTCAGGCGCGATCGTCATCTTCCCGCGCGACGGCAGACCGGTGGCGCTGACTGACGGACCGTCCAGCAGCCCGTGGGTGCCCACCCGCCCGTCCCGGCACGCGTACGGCATCGCGGAGGTGCTCCGGGAACACCGGCTGCACCGGTCCGCCGTGGGTGTGCTCGGCCTCGAACCGTACCCGCCGATCCACCGAGGTCCGCTCTTGCCCCACAGCCTTTGGTCGCAGGTGCTCGGCCTGCTTCCGCATGTCGCTTTCACCTCGGTTTGGCCCGGATACTTCCGACTCGTCGTCCGGCACTCCGGCGAGGAGCTCGCGATCCTGTCCGAGGGCGCCCGCATCGCCAAGGCGATGGCGGACGCGGTGGCGGACGCGCTGCGACCGGGTACCCACGAGAGCGAGTTGTCCGCAGCCGGGCTGTCCACCGGCTATGCGCTGGGCGCCACACCGACCGTCCGTGTCAGTGCCGGCGGCGGGCCGATCTCCCCTGGCGACGTCGTGCCGGTCGAGATCCGCTGCACGTACGGCTTCCTCGAAGTCAGAGGGCGTATTCCGCTCATGCTGGGCGAGCCGACCGACCCCGTGGCCGACGCTCTCGATCGGGCCATGGCTGGTTACGCGGCCGGGTTGCGCGCCATACGGCCCGGGAACACTGTCGGCCAGGCCGCCGCCGCGGTAGCCGCGCAACTGGGGGGTCCCGGCGACGAGCCGCGCCTCGTGGGGCTCAACCCGCTCAGCCTGAGCGCCGGAGGCCAAGAGCCACCGACCGGCCACGACTTCGTCCTAGCACCCGGCATGACCTTGGCCCTCCAGGCCGGCCACCGCCGGGTCACGGTCGGCGGCACCGTGCTGACGACCGAGGACGACGCCATCGAACTGTTCACCCCCTTTACCGGAGTCTCCTCCGGCTCCACCTGCTCATGATGTCGCTGAGCAGGTGCGAGACATCTGGTTGTCCTGCTGATGGACCCGATGTGACCGAGCGACACAACGGGTGAGGAGCGTATTCATGTCCACCGTTCCCACGGCCCGCTTGAGCGGACGAGCCTGGGCTCTGCTGCTCGTCCTGTGCGGCACGATCTTCCTTGAGGGCGGCGACGTCGCGATGCTGGCCGTCGCCATCCCCGACATCCGCGCCGACCTCGGCCTGACCACCGGCACGGCCGCGTGGGTGATGAGCGGCTACGTACTCGGCTACGCCGGATTCACCCTGCTCGGCGGCCGGGCTGCGGATCTGCTGGGCAGGCGGCGGATGTTCCTCACCTGGCTGGGCGTCTTCATGCTCTTCTCGATGCTGGGCGGATTCACGACCGAGGGGTGGATGCTGGTCGTGGCCCGGTTCGTCACGGGCGTGGCGGCGGCCTTCATGACCCCTGCCGCAATGTCGATCATCACGACCTCCTACCCGGCGGGGCCGCAGCGCGACAGGGCCCTACTGGTCTTCGCCGGCGTCGGCGCCGGTGGCTTCTCGACGGGCCTCGTCATCGGCGGCCTGCTGACCGAACTCGGCTGGCGCTGGGTGTTCTTCGCCCCGGTGTTCCTGGCCGGCGCCATCCTGCTCGCGGCGTTCAGGCTGCTGCCCGCCGAGGCCTACCCCGCACCCGCGCGGCACGGCTACGACCTGGCCGGCGCGGCCAGTGCCGCCGCCGCGATGCTGCTGCTCGCCTACGGCATCCTCCGGCTTGAACACCCCGGGGAAGGGATCGGGCTCACCCTCGGCGCGTTCGCCGCCGGGCTGGCGCTGGTGGCGGTGTTCATTCTGATCGAACGGCGCGCCGAGGCGCCGCTCGTCCGGCTAGCGATCTTCCGCAAGACCGCCATGGTGCGGGCCCAGGTCGCCGCGCTGCTCTTTCTGGGCGCGTTCTTCGGCTTCCAGTTCGTCGTCACGCTCTACCTGCAGGAGCTGCGCGGCTGGTCCTCGCTGCAGACCGCGATCGCGCTGATCGCGATGGGCTGTGACGCCGTGCTGGCGCCCGTCCTCACGCCGCGCCTGGTCAGCCGCTACGGCAACGCCCGGGTGATCTTCGGCGGCTTCGTGCTGGCGATCGTGGCCTACGGGCTGTTCCTGCCGGTCGGGATGGACTGGTCGTACGCTGCGATGTTCCCGACTTTGATCATCGCGGGCACCGCCTTCGCCCTCGCCTACGGTCCGCTCACGATCGCGGCCACCGGCAGCGTGGCGGAGGAGGAGCAGGGTCTGGCTGGCGGCCTGCTGTACACCTTCACCCAGTTCGGCTCGGCGGTCGGGATCTCCGCGGTGACCGCAGTGTACGGGTTCGCCGCGGCCGGCGCCGATGGCTCACCGGGCGCGGTGCTGGACGCCTACCGCACCGCGCTCGCCATCCCGGTGGCCATGGTGCTGCTGGGGGCGGGGGTCTCCGCCCTCGGCCTGCGCAGCGCCAGACCCGCCGGCCGCTGGAAGGGCGCGGTGCCCGCAACCCACGACGAGATCAGCGACAGCGTTCCGGGGTGACTGCGCGAAGTGTGGCGTCACCGCTGATGACACGGCCCGTCGTCGCGTATGTGGCATTGGCTGGGCTCGACTCGTTCGGCATACTCAATGACGGCTTTTGTTCGGGATGCAGAACAAAGGCGGTCTGTGTCACGCGCGCGCAAGATCGTTTCGTCGTTGTTTGAGTCAGTCCGACGATCAACGGAATCTTTATGGAACTGCGCGACATCGAAATCTTTCTGACTCTGGCCGAGGAGCTGCATTTCGGCCGCACGGCCGCACGACTGCACGTCACGCCCGCACGGGTCAGCCAGGCCATCAAGCAACAGGAACGCCAAATCGGCGGGGCCCTCTTCGAACGCACCAGCCGCGCCGTCAGGCTCACTCCGCTGGGGACACTGCTTCGCGCCGACCTGGAACCGGTCTACCGTGAGCTGCGCCAGAGCCTGCAACGGGCACGCATGGCCGCGCAAGGCGTCACCAGCACCCTTCGCGTCGGCATGATCCCCGACATCGCCCACGACCTACGCCCGGCCTGGGAGACCTTTCGTTCCCGCCACCCCGAATGCCGGCTCCAACTCGGACACAGCGGCTTCGTCGAACCGTTCAGAACCCTGCGCGACGGCCAGATCAGCGCACTGATCGCCTGGCTACCGGTCGAGGAACCCGACCTCACCGTCGGCCCGGTCGTCTACACCGAGCCGCGGCTGCTGTCCGTCGCTGTCGATCATCCACTTGCCGATCGCGGCACGGTATCGACGGAGGTCTTCGGCGACGATCATCCCGTGTCCACGGCGAGCCCGTACTTACCTGACTACTGGGAGGACGCCTACAACCCGTACACCACCAGCAGCGGCCGGCCCGTGAACAACCGCATCCACGTCGCCAACTACGAACAGATCCAGCGGCTGGTCAGCACCGGCCAGATGATCCACCCCATCGGCGCTCACGCCAGCCGCTACTTTCAGCGTCCCGACATCATCTACCTGGGAATTCACGACGCCCCCCGGTTCCGGTGGGGGCTGATCTGGCGCACCGACAACGACAACCGGTACGTCCATGCCCTGGCACGAGTCTTCCGCGACCTCGGCACCCACGCCGTATGAGAGCGGCCACGCCAAGACTTGCCCGCTCGGCGTGGCCGCCGGTGCCGCTCAGGAGAACATTTCGCTGAGCAGTTCGGGATCGATGGCGATGGGTGCGGGGCGGTAGGCCGGCGGCTGCGTGCCCATCAGCTCGCGCACCAGGAAGTCCCAGCCCCGCGTACGGACGTAGGCCAGGCAGTCGATGAACGCGTGCTCGGCCCCGGGCACGATGAGCAGCTCGAAATCCTTCCCTGCGGCGATGAGCCGGTCGGCCAGCCGCAGCGTCTGATCCGGGTGGACCCGGTCGTCCATTTCGCCGTGGATGAGCAACAGCTTGCCGGCCAGCCGATCCGCGATGTCCACGTTGGAGGTCCGGGCCCACGCTTCCGGATTGTCCGCGCCGTCGTAGGCCTCCACGAAGTCCAGGTTGAAGCAGCGGGCCTCGTGTGAGCCGGACAGTGCGACACCGACCTTGTAAGTCTCCGGGAAGTCGAGCATCGCCCGTACGGTGGCGAACCCGCCGCCCGAGTGGCCGAACGCGCCCACCCGGTCCAGGTCGATCCACGGCCGGGTTTCGGCCAGTTGCCGCAGCGCCGCGACATGATCGGCCAGGCCACCCGCGTCCGCGAGGTGACCGTAGGAGGCGTCGTGGAAGGCTTTGCCGCGCCCCGGGGTGCCTCGCCCGTCCACCGCGACGACCACGAAGCCCAGCGCCGCAAGGGGCTCGGCGTCCATGCCCATCCCACCCGGGTCGAAGCCCGGAGTGGTCCGGTTGACCTGCGGGCCGGGGTAGATGTTGTCCACCACCGGGTAACGCTTGGCGGGATCGAACCCCCGCGGTCGGTACAGGACCCCGTAGATGTCGGTGACGCCGTCGGCCGCCTTGACGCGGAACCGTTCCGGCGCCGTCCACCCGGTGGCGGTGAGCTTGCTGATGTCAGCGCGCTCCAGTTCCACCAGCACCCGCCCGGACCAGTCGCGGACCGTGGTCACCGGCGGGGTGTCCACAGTGGAGGCGGAGTCGAGGAAGAACGACGTGTTCTCCGGCACCGTGACGGTGTGGTCCAGGTCGTCGCCGATCAGCTTGGCGAACCCGGTACCGTCCAGCCCCGCCCGGCACACCGCGCGCCGGTACGGGTCGGCGTCGATCAGGCCGGTGGCGGTGAAGTAGACCATCCGCTCGTCCTCGTCGACGTGCAGGATCTGCCGCACGGCCCAGTCCCCCGAGGTGACCTGCCCGAGCAGCTCGCCAGTACGCAGGTCATACCGGTATAAGTGGCCCCAGCCGTCTCGCTGTGAGTACCACAGCACCTCGCCGGCCAGCACCCGCACGATCGGGGGGTCGTACAGCCACTGGTTGGGCTCCACGCGGGTGTCCCCGGTTTCGCTGACCACGGTGGTGACCTCACCGGTGGCCGGGTCGAGGCGGTGCAGGGTGAGCGTGCGCCGGTCGCGAGGCTGGCTGAGGTAGTACACCGCCGATCCGTCGTCTGCCCACCATGCCCACTTGCCCATGACCGGTGACATCGTCGGCGTCAGCAGCGGCTCGGCCTGCGCGCGGACCATCGTGCCCGCGGCGACGTCGAACACCACCAGCTCACTCTGCGGCACGTGCTCGTCCCCGGTGTACGCGTACCGCTGGGCGTGCAGCTGTGGCGCGCCGCCGTCGGCGGGTCTGGCCTCCAGAAGGTGGGTCAGCCGCACGCGGCGCTCATCGGTCCGGTGCGTCAGCACCTTCGTCGAGTCCGGCGACCAGGCCACCGCGGGCGGAAGGTGGGGCAGGCCGAACTTGCGCAGCAGGGTGCCGTTGCCCATGCTCTCCGGGCTGGAACCGTACTGGTAGGCGGGCTCGCCATCGGTGGTCAGCGCCCACTCGCGGCCGTCGGTGAGCGAGTGGGCCCACAGGTCGTGCCCGCGCCGCGATACGGCGATCTTCTTGTCCGGTGAGGGCACCGCCAGCGGATTGCCCGGAGGTGAGAACTCGGCCGGCTCGCAGGTGTAGCTGTCCAGGCGGCAGCGCCAGAACTGGCCCACCGCGAAGAACTCCACGGCGTTCCCGGCGTACATGAAGGCCGCGAAGGGCAGAGCCTCGGGGTCGACCGGTTGTCCGGAGGCGGCGGTGAGCGCGGCGGCGAGCCGGGCGTGGTCGAAGGCCGGCTCGCGGGTGCCCGCCGCCGGATCGACGAGCACGAATCGCTTGCCGACGCCGTTGCTCACCCCGTACCAGAATCGGGTTCCTCCGTCGATCCACTGCGGGTTGACCTTGTCGCCGACGATGAGCTCGCCGGGTCGGGCGGGTCGGCGGAGCAGCAGTTCCGCAGCCTGGTAGTCCTCTGTCGTACTCATTTGTTTCCTTTCTTGGTCCCGCTTGTGACTCAGGCGGCGTCGATGGCCTCGGTGATCTTGCGGACCATCTCGGTCATGGTGGGGCTGGGCCCGCTCTGCTGGGTCCGGGTGGCCGCTTCGACGGCGAGCATGACGATGCCGCGGAAGTTGCCGGCCTCGGCCGGATCCTGCTTGTTGAGCAGGCCCATGGCCTCCGTCAGAGCCGGCAGCACGCGGTCGGCGAGTTCGGCTGTCGACTTGCCGTTCAGGTCCATGCCTTTCTGCTCGGCGAGCACGTGCCCGACCGGGCCGATCGCGGAGGCCAGGGCGACGGAGCCGTCGGTGGCGATCCTGTGCGGCGAACCACCGGCGGCACCGGCGGCGGCCAGCAGTGCGACGGCGCCGTACGCCGCGGTCCGCAGGGTGTGCTTGTCCTGGTCGGTAAGGGTGATGGACATGGTTGTGTGCTCCTTGAATCGGTGGAAAAAACAGGGTCGAGCGGACGGAACGTGGTTCACTCCGTCGTGCCGGCCAGTACGCGCTCTTCGGCGGGGGCCGGGTCCGGTTGGGCGGCCGCGGGTTTGCGGTCGCGCAGAATGAAGGTGGCGATGACGGCTGCCAGGACGACAGCACAGGCACTGGCGGTGAAGGTGAGCGCCATGCCGTTGGTGAAGGCCTCGCGGGCGACGCTGGCGAGCGCCGGGTCGCCGAACTTGAGCGCGTCGCTGATGTTGTGGCGCGCCGCTTCGGGGGCACCGGCCGGCATGTTCTTCGTGTACGCGTCGGCCATGACGCTGCCCAGGATGGCCACGCCCAGCGCGGCACCGGCTTGCTGGATGGTGTCGTTGACCGCGGATCCCACTCCGGCGTGCTCGGCGGGCACGGCGCCCATGAGAGCGTTGATGGCGGTGGGAATGGCCAGGCCACTTCCCATGCCCACCACGCCCAGGGCGACGCCGATCAGCCAGAAGTCGTCCGTGGCGTCCACGGTGCCCAGGACACCGATCCCGATGGCCATGATGAGCATGCCGACGGCGACCAGAGCCCGATTGCCGACCTTGCTTCCCAGCACCGCGCCGATGACGTTGAACAGCAGCGAAGCCACTGCCACCGGCAGGAACGTCAGCCCGGCCTGCATCGGGCTGTAGCCGTGGACGAACTGCAGGTACTGCGTCAGGACCAGCAGCAGGCCGCCGTTGGCAACGCTGAGGAGCACCACCGAGAGGCTCGCGCCGGAGAAGTTGCGATCACGGAAAAGGCTCATCGGCACCATCGGGGAGTCGGATCGGATCTCCCAGATGACGAAGCCGATCAGACAAGCCGCGGCCGCCGCCGAAGCCGCGAGGATGCCGGGGTGGGTGATGCCGCCGTGGGGCAACTCGATGATCGCCCACACCAGTGCGGTCATCCCCACGATGGACAGCACGGCGCCCACCGGGTCCGGCCTGCGCCACGGGCCCTTGGACTCCGGCATCAGCGCGAGCGCCGCGATGATCGCCAGTGCGGCGATCGGCACATTGATGAGGAACGCGACGCCCCACCACAACTCGGCGATCAGCAAACCGCCGACGACGGGTCCGCCGACCAGGCCCACCATGGTCACCGCGGACCATGCGGTCAACGCCTTACGCCGCTCCTTCTCGTCGGTGAAGACGGTGATCAGGATTGACAGCGTGGAAGGCATGATCAGTGCGCCGCCGATGCCCATCGCGATCCGGCCGGCCACCAGTTGCAGCGGATCCTGTGCGAACGTCGCCGCCAGGCTTGCCACACCGAAGATCACCAATCCGAGGATCATGATGCGGCGGCGGCCGTACCGGTCCGACAGGCTGCCGGCGATCAGCAGCAGGCCGGCGAAGACCAGGATGTAGGAATCGAGGATCCACTGGATGTCCTGGGAGGTGGCACCGAGGTCCCTCGTCAGCGGCGGGATCGCCACGTTGAGCACCATGTTGTCGATGACCAGCACCAATGAGCTCATACAGAGCACCACTAATATGAGCCATCTCTTAGGACCGCTTCTCTGACTCACCATGACAGACCTCTCTGACAGCGGGCGCCGGCTCACGTACCGCTTGGTTGTGTTCATGAATAAGGGAGTTCGTAGCGGCGAGTTCGCCGGAAAGGCTGAAAGCCGAGGTGCTTGCGCAAGGCGAGCAGATGCGACTCGTCCTTCGCAGAGGCGATCTCGATCTCGTTGACGTGCGGGTGGACCTCGCGCAACCGCTGGATCAAAGCGGCGCTGACCCACAGGCCCAATCGCCGCCCTCGGTGGCTGGGCAGCACGGCCGGTCCATATTGGCGAGCGCGGGGGTGCCCGGGCGCGTCCACCACCGCCAAGGCGTACGCCGCCAGAACGCCTTCCGCCTTCGCAGCGGTCAAGGTGGCGTTACCCGTGCGGCTCGGGCGTCGGAGCAGTTCTTCGGCAGGGATCGGGCTGGACAGATCGCCGGTCCAGTGGATCAAGCGGTATCCGGAGTGCTCGGCCTCGACCATCTCACCGAGCCATGCCTGGTGCACATCGCCGTAGGAGAGCCGATCATGGCGCCTGGATCCGGTGTACCAGAAGCCGTGCCGCAGGCAGAACGCCTCCCCCGGCGAGCCCGCCGCCACGTGCGCCACCAGACGGGGCCCGGCGGACCGCCCCCGGACGGCGGCCAGCAGCCTGGATCCAAGCCCACGGCGCCGCCACAGTGGCTCCACGTGCAGGCTCAACTCCGCGGCACCGGGCTCCAGCACCGGGGACGGCAGGAAGTCTTCCCCGAACGGGATGATCGGCTGCAAGTCAGCCGTCCCGGCCACCGGGCCGCGTGGCACCACAGCGTGCCACCGCGAGCCCCCGCAGTGATCCGACACCGCCACGATGTCGATCGGTTCGCTCATAGGGCAACGATCGCGCCGGTCACCGCTACGAAACAACGCGAGAAAACGAACCGCCGCTTAAGCCACCTGTTAACGATCGGGCTCAATGGTTCGCAGGCCGGACCTCGGCCCGTGGTGGTTCCCCAGCCCCGGGAACGTCGGCCACCATCTCGACCGCGCCTCCCCCGGACGGAGCTGGCCCGCCTCGAATAGGGGAATATGCCCGATGCCGTCGGATGATCGCGGCTTCTACCGTCTTGATGAGCACCAAAGTGAACAAGACAAGGAGTGTGGCGGCTATGGAATTGGCTATCGAAGTAGAGGGACTGGTCAAGTCCTTCGGCCGGGCCCGGGCGGTGGACGGACTGGACCTGACCGTGCGAGCCGGCGAGGTTCACGGCTTTCTCGGACCGAACGGCTCCGGCAAGTCGACCACCATCAGGACCCTGCTGGGGCTGCTGCGCGCCGACGCCGGCCGGGCCGTGCTGCTGGGCGGCGACCCGTGGCGGGAGGCGGCCGAGCTGCATCGGCGGCTGGCGTACGTGCCGGGCGACGTGAGCCTGTGGCCGGGCCTGACCGGCGGCGAGGTGATCGACTTACTCGGCCGGCTGCGCGGCGGCCTGGACCCGGCTCGCAGGGGTGAGCTGCTGGAGCGCTTCGAGCTGGACCCGCGCAAGAAGGCCAGGTCCTACTCCAAGGGCAACCGGCAGAAGGTCGCCCTGGTCGCCGCCTTCGCCTCCGACGCCGAGCTGCTCATCCTGGACGAGCCCACCTCCGGCCTGGACCCGCTGATGGAGGCGATCTTCCAGCAGTGCGTGGCCGACGAGAAGCGGCGCGGCCGTACGATCCTGCTCTCCAGCCACATCCTGTCCGAGGTCGAGGCGCTGTGCGACCGCGTCACGATCATCCGGCGCGGCCACACGGTCGAGGCCGGCCCCCTGTCGCAGCTGCGCGGCCTGTCCCGCAGCCGGGTCAGCGCCGAGCTGGCGTCCCCGCCCAACGGGCTGACCCGGATTCCGGACCTGCACGCGGTGCGGATCGACGGCAACCGGATCTCCTTCGAGGTGGACCGAACCCGGCTGGACGCGACGCTGGCCGAGCTGATCCGGGTCGGCGTGCGCGATCTGACCTGCGCCCCTCCCTCACTGGAGGACCTGTTCCTGCGCCACTACGAGAGCGCGAAGGCGGAGCGATGAACGGCACCTGGACCCTGACCAAGCTCGTGCTCAAGCGCGAGCGCTTCATCGCCCCCCTCTGGATGCTGCTGCTCGTCATCCTCGCGGCCGGGCAGGTACAGCGCTACGCGACCGGCATTCCCAACATCGCCGCGTTCGCCCGCGAGATGGCCGCGAATCAGACACTGACCGCGTTCGCCGGCGAGGTCCACTCCGCCACCCTGGCCGGCATGGCGGTCTGGAAGAACGCCGACGCTATCTACACCATCCTCGGGCTGATCATGATCCTCACCGTCGTCCGGCACAGCCGGGGCGAGGAGGAGTCCGGCCGCGCCGAACTGGTAGGCGCCGGCGTGGTCGGCCGCCTGGCGCCACTGACTGCCGCACTCGCCGTCACGTGCGGCTCCGCAATGCTGGCAGGGCTGCTCACCGCCGGTGCCATGACCGCCGTCGGCGCGGACGCGTCCGGCTCGCTGGCCTTCGGCGCCGCGATCACCTCCGCCGGCCTGGTCTTCGCCGGCCTGGGCGCGGTGGCCGCCCAGCTCACGCAGACCGCCCGCACCGCCATCGGCGTGGCCGCACTCGGCCTCGGCGTCAGTTACATTCTGCGCTTCCTCGCCGACGGCAGCGGCCTGACCGTGCTGAAGTGGCTGTCCCCGCAGGGCTGGTCACACCTGGTACGGGCCGTACGGGGTCAACGACGCGGCCGTGCTGCTGCTCAGCCTCGCCTTCACCGCCGCTGCCGTCGCCCTGGCCTACCGGCTGCTCACCCGACGCGACCTGGGCCACGGTCTCATTCCCGAACGCCCGGGACCGGCTTCGTCCGACCGGCTGCGCAGCCCGCTGAGCTTGGCCTGGCGCCTGCAGAAGGGCCTGCTCCTCGGCTGGGTCGCCGGGTACGCAATCGCCGGGCTGGTCCTGGGTGCCCTGGCCACCTCCATCGAAGAGGTCGCCAGGCAGGGCGCCGCGGTCGAGGAGTTCTTCCGGCGCTACACCGCCTCGCCCGAGGCCGGCATGACCGACGCCTACCTGTGGCTGATCATGCTCAGCCTCGGCTACGTCTCGGCCCTTTACCCGCTGCTGGCCCTGCTGCGGCTGCGCAACGAGGAGACCGCCGGCCGCGCCGAACTGCTCCTGTCCGCCCCGGTCTCCCGCGTACGCTGGGTCGCCGGTCACCTGCTCTTCGCGCTGGCGGGAACCGTGCTGATCCTCGCCGCCGCCGGGCTGACCATGGGCCTAGTGGCGGGGACACCCGGCAAGGTGCTCGCGGGAGCCCTGGTGCAGGTGCCCGCCACCTGGACCCTGGCCGGGGTCGGCGTCCTGGCCTTCGGCCTGCTCCCGCGCGCCGCCGCCGCGATCTCCTGGGCGGCCTTCCTGTTCGTCAACCTCTTCGGCGAGGTGCTCGGGCCGATCCTCGGCATCGACTACTGGATCGCCAAGTACGCCGTGCCCTACCCCAACTTGCCCATGGTCATCTCCGGCGAGCCCTTCACGGCCACCGGCATCGCGATCATGACAGGCATCACCGCTGTCCTCGTCGGTGCGGGCCTTGCCTCTGTCAGACGCAGAGCGCTCATCTGAGCCCAAAGGATCGTCGCGGATAGATCCGCCCGATGCCCCGGGCGGATCTCTCCGTACGCGCACATGCTGGATCGCCATGGCTTGATCTAGCCTGCACTTTAGCTCCTGCTTTTTGGCGCGTAGGCATCTCGCAACACAAGATCGGCTCGGGGGTCGACACGCACCGAACCGCGACCGAAGTCCTGTCCGGCGTTGAGCTGTCCGGCAAGCACGTCCTGATCACCGGCTGCTCGAGCCTGCGGCTGCGGGCGGCCCGCCCTTGAACAGGCCGCTGGTGATGGGCGTCCTGCGGTGGGTTCCGTGCGGATGTCGTTCTCCTTGTTCAGCATGTTGAGCGCTGATACGCGCCGCGGCTGCAAGAAATCTGCTGTAGAGGTAGGTCTTTGATGGAATTCCGGCTTCTCGGCGCGCTGGAGATATTGGCCGCCGGGCGACGCATTCCCATAGGTTCACGCAAGGAACGCCTTGTTCTCGCTGTGCTGCTGCTGGAGGCCAACCGCTGGGTTCCTCTCGGCAGGCTGGTCGAACTGGTCTGGACGGACGAGGTGCCGGAATCTGCCCGGCGTACCGTCCAGTCGTTAATCTCCAGGCTGCGTGCGCGATTGCGCACGGTCGATCAGGCTCTCAACATTGAGCGCGAAGGTGCGTGCTATCGCTTGACGGTGGATCGGGCCAGCGTTGACGTGCACCGATTTCGCGACTTGCTCGCTAGCGCACGAGACGCTGGCGACAGCACGGCGGCAGCCTTGTACGCCGAGGCACTCGGCCTGTGGCGCGGCGACGGTCTCGCGCACGAGGTTGCTGCTGAGCACCTGCATCAGGAGTTGGCCGAGCTGCGATTACGGGCGATTGAGGACCAGATGGACACCGAGCTACGGCTCGGCCGGCACCGGTCGCTGATCGGCAGGCTCTCCGCTCTGGCATCCGAATACCCCTACCGGCAGCGGATCACGGGTCAGCTCATGCTGGCCCTGCATCGGGAGGGGAGAAGCGACGAGGCCCTGGAGTGCTACAGGCGGACGAAGAACAGGCTGATGGAGGAGGTCGGTCTCGACCCGGCAGCGGAACTCATCCAGCTGGAGCTGGCGATTCTCCGGGCGGATCCTTCCCTCGTCGCTCCGCCCTCTTCACTCAGCTTGGCCGGCGTCGATCCCTTACCGCCGATGCAACTTCCAGCCGACATCGCATCCTTCTCAGGTCGCGAAGAGCATGTGAAACACCTCGATGCTCTTCTGCCCGATGACGGCGCGCCGCCCGCCGCCACAATTTCGGCGATCGCGGGAACAACGGAGATCGGCAAAACGACCCTTGCGGTGCACTGGGCGCACCGTGTCCGCGACCGATTCCCTGATGGACAGCTGTATGTCAATCTGCGCGGGTATGGACTTGCGAATCCGGTGGAAGCCGCCGATGTGCTGCGCGGATTTCTCGATGCCCTGCACGTCCCCTCCCAGCAGATACCAGCTGATACGGATCAGGCGGCTGCGCAGTTCCGGAGCGTGCTCGCGCATCGGCGGGTGCTGATCCTGCTGGACAACGCACGTGACGCTGAGCAGGTGCGTCCGCTGCTGCCCGGCAACGGGAGGTGTCTGGTCGTTGTCACCAGCCGTCGCCAGATGTCCAGCCTGGTCGCCACCGAAGGCGCTCACCCCCTGGGACTGACCCTTTTCACGACCGATGAGGCGTACGAACTGCTGGCACGCCGCATCGATCGCGAGCGACTGCAAGCCGATCCTGCGGCCGTCGACGCACTCATCACCGCGTGCGGGCGCCTGCCTCTTGCTCTGGCCATAGCCGCGGCCCGCAGCGCCGTTCAGCATGAGTTCCCGCTCAGGGCCATCGCCGATCAGCTGCAGGCCGGTCTCGCTGCATTCGACTGCGGCGATGCGGCGACCTGTTTGCGCACCGTGTTCTCCTGGTCCTACGGGGCGCTGAGCGAGCCGGCTGCTCGGCTGTTCCGTATGCTCAGCCTGTCCCCCGGCGCCCATATTGGTATCTCGGTCGCGGATGAGGAAGCGGAAGAAACCGACCCGGTCGCCGAGGTCCATGAGCAGGTTGCGGGCCTGCTGGACCGTCCACGCTCCGGTCGGGTGGGCGATCACACCGAGGATGTGAACGCGCCGGGTGGCGACCTCCATCACGAACAGCACGTACAGCCGTCTCAAGGAAATCGTGTCGATGTGGAAGAAATCGACGGCCAGCAGCTTCTTGGCCTGAGCGCGTAAGAAGGTTGTACCGCTTCATAACTCAAAGGGGTGGCGCCTGATCTGCGGCTTTGACCTCCAGAGGCCGCGCGGGCAAGATCGCGGTCTGTGCCGGTGCGTCTGCTGTATCTGACCTTGGTTCGAGTGTTTGGCTGGCTGGTGTTGCTGGGGCGTGGTCAGGCGTCCAAAGATGCCGAGATCATGGTGCTCAACACCCCGCGATGGTCGCAACCACCGCCCTGATCGCGCACCACCGGAGCCGGGCGGGATTGGTGCTCCTCCCTTACCCCGGTCAGGGGATTACTCCCGGCGGGCCACTCGGTCGGCCAGTTTGGCGATCCGTGAGGTGGTGATGCGTCCGCCCGTCGTCTCCTGCCGGTCTGCCTCCCGATAGGCCGCGTACATCCCCTGCACCCCCAGCCACCGCAACGGCTCGGGCTCCCACTTCCTGACCCGCCACCCCACCCAAGGCAGCCCCGTGAGCTCGCTCTCTCGCCCCAGTATGAGGTCCCGCAGCGTACGCCCGGCCAGGTTCGTCGTCGCTACCCCGTGGCCCACGTACCCGCCCGCCCAGCCCAGCCCCGTTAGCGGGTCCAGGCCCGCCGTCGAGCACCAGTCGCGCGGCACCCCGAGCACCCCCGACCATGCGTGCGCGATCCGGACCCCAGCCGTGACTGGGAACAGGCGGACGAGCGCCTCACGCAACTGCCGTACAGTCGAGGCCCGTGTGCGCCCGTCGTGGTCCGTCCCCGACCCGAACCGGTACGGCCACCCGCGCCCCCCGATCGCGATCCGGGCGTCCGCGGTGCGCTGCGCGTAGATGTAGGCGTGGGACATGTCGCCGAGCAGGACCGCCCCCTGCCAGCCGATCCGGTCCCACATCCGGTCCCCGAGCGGCTCGGTGACGATCAGCGAGGAGTTCATCGGCAGCCAGGTCCGCCGCTCCCCCGGCAGGCCGGCGGTGAACCCCTCGGTCGCCCTGATCACGTACGCCGCCCGGACCGTCCCGTACGGCGTGACCGCTGTGTGCGGCGCGATGTCCGTCACCGGCGTGGACTCGTAGATGCGCACGCCCAGCCCTTCGACGACGCGGGCCAGCCCTTGCACCAGCTTGGCCGGCTGGACCCGGGCGCAGTGAGGGGCGAAGGAGGCGCCGAGCGCGCCCGCGACGCCGATCCTGGCGACCGTCTCCTCGGCGTCGAGCAGGACCACGTCGTCCGCCCATTCCCTGGCCGCGGCGACCTGCGCGCGCAGCCTAGGCAGCTGGGCGGGCGCGTGCGCCACGCGGAGCATGCCGTGCTTGACGATGTCCGCCTCGATGCCCTCGGCCGCGGCGACTGCGATGATCTCGTCCACGCTGGCATTCATCGCCCGCTGAAGGTCGATGACGCTCTGGCGGCCGTGGGTGGCGGCGAAGCGGCGGCGCGAGCCGGCCAGGGCCGCGGTGATCCAGCCGCCGTTGCGCCCGGACGCGCCGTAACCGGCGAACGTACGCTCCAGCACGGCGATCCTGAGCCCGGGGTCGGCCTTCTTCAGGTAGTACGCCGTCCACAGCCCGGTGTAGCCGGCGCCGACGATGCACACGTCGGCCTCGACGGACCGGTCGAGCGGCGGGCGCCTGTCGGGCAGGCCGATCTCGCGGTACCAGTAGGAGACCCCGCCGTTGGCCGTCACAGCGCCACCGGTACGGGCACCTGGGCCGCGGCGCGCTCACGCACCCGGCCGATGCGCAGGCAGACCAGCGTGAACACGTAGAACAGCGCGGTGACCACGGCGACCGGCCAGTAGTGGCCGCCGGTCCATTCCAGTGACGCCGTCGAGAACAGCGGCACGATACCGCCGCCGATCGCCCCGGCGAGCTGGTACGACAGGGACATGCCGGTGTAGCGGACGCGCGGCGCGAAGAGCTCGGCCACGTACGCCGCGCCCACGGAGTAGGTGGCGGTCACGCCGATGAGCCCGACGCCGACTCCCACGCACAGCCAGAAGGTGCTGCCGGTGCCGAACAGCCAGAACGGCGGCACCGCCCACAGCAGCCCGGCGACCGCGCCCCACCCGATGATCTTGGCCCGGCCGAACTTGTCACCCATCGAGGCGAACACGAACATCAGCGCCGCCTCCACCGCCGCAGCCACGATCTGCCCGGCCAGCGCGACCGACTTGGGCAGCCCGAGCTGCGTCGTGGTGTAGGCGAGCATGAACGTGGTGAGCACGTAGTAGGCCGCGAAGCCGCCGGCGAAGATGCCGAGCCCGACCACGATCTGCCGCCAGGACGTACGCAGGCACTCCACGATCGGCAGGGCGTCGGAGCGGGCGGACCGCTCGAAGTCAGGGGTCTCCTCGATCCTCATCCGCACCACGAACCCGACCGCGACCAGCACGATCGACACCAGGAACGGCAGCCGCCAGCCCCACCCCGCGAACTGCTCGGCGTTCAGCAGGCCGTTCAGCAGCGCGAACATGCTGGTCGCGAGCAACAGCCCGACCGGCGAGCCGATCTGGGCGAACGCGCCGAAGAACGTGCGCCGTCCCTTGGGCGCGTGCTCGACGGAGATCAGTGCCGCGCCGCCCCACTCGCCGCCGACCGCCAGGCCCTGGACGAAACGCAGCACGACCAGCAGCACCGGTGCGAGCGTGCCGACGCTCGCGTGCGTGGGCACGCAGCCCACCAGGAAGGTCGCGATGCCCATCATGAGCAGCGTCCAGACCAGCGACTTCTTGCGCCCCATCCGGTCGCCGAAGTGGCCGAACACGATCGCGCCGAGCGGCCTGGCGACGTAGCCGACGGCGTACGTGGCGAACGCGGACAGCACGCCCGCGACCGGGGACAGCGTGGGGAAGAACAGCTTGTTGAAGACGAGCGCGGACGCGGTCGTGTAGATGAAGAAGTCGTACCACTCGATGCTGGTGCCGAGCGCCGACGCGAGCGCCACCCTGCGCATCTGCGGTGATGTGGTGGTCATTGGGGGGTCTCCTTCACTGTCAGGCCGTCGCGCGCGTCGGCCTCGCGGTGCGCGGGTGGTCGTTCGGCGGGCGGGCCGTAGCCCCCGCCGCCGCCGGTGCGCAGGCTGACCCGCTCGCCCGCGGCGAGCGTCACCGCGTCGATGTGGGACAGCCGCTGTACGGTTCCATCGGACCTGGTGACCTCGAGCCCGCCGGTCGCGCCCGCCTCGCCGCCGAACAAGCCGCGGGCGCCGTAGCGGTGCCGGTCGGAGTAGGCGGAGAAGGTCACGCCGTCCCTGGTGGCCTCGTACGTACGGACGAAGCCGAGGCCACCGCGGTTGCGCCCGTCGCCACCGGAGCCGGGCAGCAGCGCGAACTCGGTCACCCTGAAGTGCGAGTAGTCGATCTCCAGCGCTTCGACGGGCGCGCTGGCGCAGTTGGAGATGGGATTGTCGAGCCCGTCGGCCCCGTCACCGGCTGGCCCCGCGCCCCAGCCGCCGCCGAGCACCTCCAGGACAACCTCGTACTCGTGGCTGTCGGGATCGAGGTAGCTGAGCGCCGCCGCGCTCGTGGTGTCGTAACCGGTGGCGACGACCCGATCGGGCAGCGCTTCGGCCAGCGCCCTGATAACAGCGTCGAACGCGCGGCTGGCCGGGGTGAGCCGGGCGCGCACGGCGGCCGGGGCCGCGGGGTTGAGTATGGACCCGTACGGCGCGGTGACCGTGATGGGCCGGTTGCAGCCCTCGTTGAAGGGGATGTCCTTGTCGCGCAGCAGGCCCCTGACCGCGCTCTGCACGGAGGAGACCGTGGAGGCGAACGGGCAGTTGAGGTTGGCCGGGACCTGGGGGTCGGTGCCGGTGAAGTCGACCTCCAGGTCAGAGCCGCGCACCCGGACCGCGACCCTGACGTGGTGCCGGTCACCGCCCCAGGTGGAGGCGTCGATGATCTCCTCCGCCGCGTAGTCGCCGTCGGGGATCTCGGCGATGGAGTCGCGCAGCCGGCGTTCGGCGTAGTCCTGCAGCTCGTCCATCACGGCGGCGGTCAGCTCGGGGCCGTGCCTGGCGACCAGCTCGCTCAGCCGTTCGGCGGCCACGTTGTTTGCCGCGAACTGCGCGTTGAGGTCGCCGACCACCAGGTCGGGAACCCGTACGTTGAGCCGGAAGAGCTGCTCGACGAAGCCGCCGTGCCAGTCGCGCGAGACCGAGAACGGGCGGCCCGGCAGGCGGATCCCTTCCTGGAAGATCTCCTTGGCGTTGATGGTCAGCCCCGGCTCGCCGCCGCCGATGTCCACGTGGTGCGCCACGCTGGCGGCGAACCCGGCCAGCGTGCCCTCGTGGAAGATCGGCGTGAACAGGTAGATGTCCTGCAGGTGCTGGCCACCGCGGAAGGGGTCGTTGTAGAGGATCGCGTCGTCGGCGGTGAGCGTGGCGGGGTCGTTGTCCGCCAGCACGGCGGCGATCGCGTGGGAGATGCCGGCGGTCATGATGGGGATGGCCTCGGCCTGGCTGACCACGTTGCCGCGCGGGTCCACGAGGGCCACGGCGTAGTCGCGGGCCTCGCGGACGACGGAGGAGAACGCGGCCCGGCGCAGGTTCGCCGCCATCTCGCGGGGGATCGCCGCCAGGGCGGTGCCGACGATGTTCAGGGTGACGGGGTCGACGGGCATGTCAGGCTCCTCTGGTCAGCACGAGGTTGGTGGCCCTGTCCACGGCGGCGGTCCAGCCGGGGGGCACGAACGTGGTGGCGGTGTCCTCCTCGACGACGGCGGGGCCGGCGATCGCGTAGCCGGGCGGCAGCGACGCGCGCCACAGGAAGGCGCACGTCCGCTCCTCGCCGCCGATCACGACCGGCAGGTCCTCGCGCCGCACGTCCCCGTCCACCTGTACGGCGGGCAGCGCCGTGTCGGTGGACGGCACGCGCAGCGTCAGCCGGTACGTCACCACCTGCACGGCCTTGGCCGGCGTGCTGTGGCCGTACCTGAGCGCGTGGGCCTCGTGGAACAGCCGCGCGGCCGTCTCCGGGTCCACGCCCGGCGGCACCGGCACGGTGAGCTCGAAGCCCTGGCCCCGGTAGCGCAGGTCCAGCTCGTGCTCGACGACGACGCCGGCTGGGCCGACGCCTTGGGCGGCCAGCTCGGCCCTGGCGTCGGCCAGCAGCTCGCCGAACACCTCGCCCAGCTCGCCCGGAGCCAGTCCGGCCAGCTCGTCCACCCTGGTCACCGCGAAACGGCGCTGGAAGTCGGAGCTGAGCAGGCCGTAGGCGGACATGAGACCGGCGTGCGGGGGGACCAGCACACCCTTGATCCCGAGCTCGTCGGCGACCGCGGCGGCGTGCAGCGGTCCTGCGCCGCCGTAGGCGACGAGGGTGTGGTCGCGCGGGTCGTGGCCGCGTTCGGTGGAGACGAGGCGGATGGCTCCGGCCATGACGACGTTCGCGATGCGGAAGACGTCTTCGGCGAGCTGAGCGGGAGTGCGTTTCAGGCCGGCGGCCGGCGTCCCGGGCGTGGACGTGCGTTCCACGTCGGCGGCCAGGTTGCCGAGGGCGGTAGTCGCCGCCGCCCGGTCCAGGGCGTGCCGGCCCCCGAGGAAGTGCCCGGGGCGGATCAGGCCGCGGGTGACGTTCGCGTCGGTCACGGTCGGCTCGGCGCCGCCCCTGCCGTAGCAGGCGGGCCCCGGATCGGCGCCCGCGCTGCGGGGCCCCACCTGGAGCATGCCACCGGGATCGAGCCCGACGATGCTGCCGCCGCCCGCGCCCACGGTGGCGATGTCCACCATCGACAACTTGACCGGGATCCGGTCGATCATCGACTCAGTGGTGATCTGCGGCCGGCCGCCGGTCACCAGGCAGACGTCTGTGCTGGTGCCGCCCATGTCCATGGTGACGATGTCGTCGATCCCGGCCGCCGAGGCCACCGCGACCGCGCCCGCCACCCCGGCGGCCGGTCCGGACAGCAGGACGTGGATCGGGCGCTGCCGCACGTACGCGGCGGGGACGACACCGCCATTGGACTGCATCATCGACAGCTCGCCCATGCCGCGCTCGGCGAGGGAACGTTCCAGGCGGCTGAGGTAGCCGTCCACGGTCGGCTTGACGAAGGCGTCCACGGTGGTGCTGCTGGCTCGCTCGTACTCGCGGAACTCGGCCACGACCTCGCTCGACAGCGACACGTCGAGGGCGGGCGCGACCTCGGAGACGATCTCGCGTACCCGCTGCTCGTGAGTGGGGTTACGGTAGCTGTGCAGGAAGCACACGGCGATCGAGGTGACGCCGAGCGCGGCCAGCTCGGCCACCGCGTCCCGTACGGCCTGCTCGTCGAGCGCGACCAGCGGCTTGCCGGTGGCGTCGAGCCGTTCGGGCACCTCACGCACCAGCTCGCGGCGCACCAGGGGACGCGGCTTGCGGTAGTGCAGGTCGTACATCACGTCCCTGTCGTGCCGCTGCAGCTCGAGCACGTCGCGGAAGCCGCGGGTGACGATGAGTCCCAGCCGCGGCCCCTTGCGTTCGAGCACGGCGTTGGTCGCCACGGTGGAACCGTGCAGCAGGGGCGCGCTCCGCAGATCGACGGCCTCGAGGCGGCCGATCGCCTCCAGCACCGCGAGCGAGGGGTCCGACGGGGTGGAGAACACCTTCCCCGTGGCTGCGAGCCGACCGGCGTCATCCAGCAACACCAGGTCGGTGAAGGTGCCGCCACACTCCACACCGAGTCTCATCGCGTTCCTCTCTGTTGGATGGGGAAACGGTCACATAGGCCACCATCTGCGGCAATACGTCGTTTACCCTATGGAGATGCTGCACCTGCCGAGGTATGAGGAGGCGCCCGGATCCCTGCCGGGCATGGCGCGCGTCTCCGCCGACGGCACGGTCGAGCGGCTCGACGGCGTCGGGTCCGACCTGCGCGGGCGGCCGCTGCTGGCGCGGGCGGCGACGGCGTTGCTGCGGTCGGGGCGGGACGCGGTCACGTTCGTGGCGGTCGAGCGGGACGCGGTGTGGGTGCACGTGTCGATGACGGTGGCGCGGGAGACGGGCGACGTGGTGGTCTCGGCGGCCGAGGTGGCGCCGCCGTACGGGCTGACCCCGCGCGAGCTGGACGTGCTGACGCTGATGGCGGGCGGGCTCACGAACACCGCCATCGCCGGATATCTCGGCACCAGCCCGCGCACGGTGTCCAAGCAGGTGGAGAGCGTGCTGACCAAGCTGGGCCAAGCCACGCGCAGCGGCGTGGCGGCCTTCGCCGTGGACCACGGGCTGCTCAGGCTGCCCGTCCCCGGCACGTGTCCCGAGCTGACCGCGCTGGCGGTGGGCGCGGTGGACCGGCTGATGCGGGAACCAGGGCCGCTGCCCCGGTTCGCCACCGCCGGGGTCGCGCCGCGCAGGCCGGCGACGCCGTACGAGATCGGGCTGCTGCTACCGCTGGTCGGCGCGTCGAGCGAAGACGGCGAGCAGATGCGGCGCGGGGCAGAGCTGGCCGTCGAAGAGCTGAACGCGCGGGGCGGTGTCGCGGGCAGGCCGGTACGCACGCATGTGAGCGCGGTGGACTCGCTCGACGCGGACTCGGTCACCACCGGGCTGGCGGAGCTGGCGGCCAGGCAGGTGCCGGCCATCGTGGGCGGATATCTGCTGACCGACGAGCGGGCCTCGTACGAGCTCGCGGCCGACTACGGCGCGCCCTACCTCAACATCGGCACCAGCGACCTGCAGGCCGAGTGGGTGCGGGAGGAGCCGGGCAGGTTCGGGCGGATCTTCCAGACCGGGCCCACGCGCGGCAACTACGGCAAGGGCTTCGCCCGCTTCCTGGAAGGGCTGCGGCTGTCCAGGCGCAGTGTCGGGTTCGTGGAGACGACGATGCCGGACACGCAGACGTTCAGCGAGGAGACCGCGCGGCTGGTCGAGCGGGCGGGGCTGGGCATCGACTTCCTGGTACGGCTGGAGCCGCCGCACGACGACTGGAGCCGGGCGCTGCGGGAGATCCGCGAGCACGCGCCCGGGGCAGTGATGGTCACCCACCACCTGCCCGAGCAGGCCGCCGCCTTCCAGCGGGCGTTCGCCCAGGAGCCCTCGCCGACGCTGATCTACATGGTCTACACGCCCGCGGTGCCCCAATACTTGGAGCTGGCCGGGCAGGCGGCGGAGGGCGTCGTCTGGGCGACCGTCACCGGCCGGTACGGGGACAGCCGCGGGCGCGCGTTCGCCGAACGCTACGCCGAGCGGTACGGGACGGCGCCGGGCAGGTCGGTGGCGAGCGCGGCCTACGACCAGATCAACCTCCTGGCCCTGGCCTGGTCGGCGCACGGACGACCGCACAACTTCGGTCTCGTGGCCCGCGACCTGCGCACCATCGTCTACCGGGGGGTAAACGGCGCCTACGACCTGGACCGGGGTGGGCAGACCAGCGTGGCTTTCCCGGACGAGATCCCGGATCCTTCGCTCGGGCAGGCGCACCTGGTTTTCCAGATCCAGGGCGGGCGGCACCGGGTCATCGCGCCTACGCCGTATGCGGAGGCGACGTTCCGCCGGCCGCCGTGGATGCGCACGGATTAGGTGGGCCGCAGCACTGCACCTGCCGGAAACCTCATCCACGCAGTTCAAGCGGCGTGTGAGTATTAGCCGCCGCGAGGGAGCTGATTCAGCTGTCGTCTACCAGGAGCCGGGTCGAAGCAGAGTTGTGAGGTAAGGCCCGTTTGCGTCGTGAACGTGACCGGACGCACGGACGCGGGCATCAGCACCGATTCCGGCATCCCCGGCTATCGCGGCGTGACAACCGAGAGCGGCCGGGCTAGGCGATCAAGGTGTACCAGCCCTGGCCGGTACCGACGTACTTGATGTCGGAATCCACCCACGTATGGAAGACGACTGCGCCATCGGCCAGCTGCGTGACGATGTCCACCGCGGGCATGCCGGCAATCTCGGTGATGTGGTTGTCGGCGGACAAATAGACCGCCTTGTGCTCAAGCACGCCGGCGATCTGCCCATCGTCGCGCACCACCGCGGAAATCATCTGACGCTGACCATACATCCCGGGAATCTTCACCCATCGCTCACCGTCGAGCCGCCACTGCGTTATGTGATGGCTGATGATGGCCCTCGAACCGTCAGGCGACAACTGGAGACCGCCGATGGTCGTGGGTGGCAAATCCTTCCAGGACTCACCGCCGTCTGAGCTCACCGATGTGCGCATCTCGTTTTCGCCGGTGGCGCGGGATAGCCAGACCCGTCCATCGCCACCCTGCTGGACGACGGCAGGCCGCCCGGGAAACGGTGGTCGCGGCGAAACCGGGCCGGTGCCCAGCTGAATGAGCGTGAACTCGCAGTTCTC